>JBOHYV010000337.1:0-3380 GCA_050738135.1 Rhodanobacteraceae bacterium
CGAGTCGGAATCGGGCAAGCATGCAGCCATTGCGGTTGAAATCGATGACACCCCTGAATCTCAGGAATCTGGAACGGACTCTGCTACTTACGCGAGCCGCATGACAGGTTCCCCGGACAGTACTGGTTGCGGCAAAAAGTACCCAAAAACCATTGCGCCTGTGGCGGTGGCCTCGGCAACGTCGTGTTGCCTCACCTGCCCTTGCCGCTTGCCGATCGCGCGCCGGCGCGAACTCCTGCATCCATGCAGTCGAACATGGGCGCCTTGCTCGCGCGACCGGCTACGCGGCTGCGGCACCGCCAACGGCGCCCTTTTCGCTCCCCTCCCGGCCGTCCATGGCCCGCGCTGCTGCAAGTTGCGAAGTCCCAGGTCATGGATGACCGACAACGAAACAGAGCTTTTCTACGCGCCCTTGCACGACGCCGAGCATCGCAGCGCCAAGCGGGAGCAAGGCGCGCATGTTCGAGCACAGGGAAGTGCGAGTTCGCGCCGGCCCGCCTGGCGCGAGAAGCGCAGGGAAATTGAGGCAACACGACGTTGCCGAAATCGGCGTGCGGGCGCTTGGCTTTGGTGACTTTCCCCGCAAGGAAAGTCACCCGCGCCGTTGGACGGCGCGGAAAAAGACACGGATGTCATCTTGATCATGCTTGACGCACAGTCGGGCGTGCATTCGGCGCGGATACAATATCGCGATGTCACCCGATGCAACGGCCTTCGACGGCAAGGCCTTTGTCCGCACGCTTTCGACTTCGCCCGGCGTTTACCGCATGTTCGGCGCGGACGACGCCTTGCTGTACGTCGGCAAGGCGCGCAACCTCAAAAAACGCGTCGGCAGCTATTTCCTGAAACCGCAGCTGGAGCCGCGCATAGCTTCGATGGTGTCGCAGATCGCGCGCATCGAGGTGACGCTGACGCGCACCGAGGGCGAAGCGCTGTTGCTGGAAGCACAGCTCATCAAGTCGCTGAAGCCGCGCTACAACATCATGTTGCGCGACGACAAGAGCTACCCATACATCTTCGTGTCAGAGGATCCGCTGCCGCGCATCGTTTTCCACCGCGGCGCCAAGCGCGAGAAAGGTCGCTACTTCGGGCCTTACCCGAGCGCCCATGCGGTGCGCGAAAGCCTCGCGCTGATGCAGAAGTTGTTCAAGGTGCGGCAGTGCTCGAACAGCTACTTCCGCAACCGTTCGCGGCCGTGCCTGCTGTACCAGATCGGGCGTTGCAGCGCGCCTTGTGTCGATCTGATCGATCCCGTCGAATATGCCGAGGATGTGCGCCACGCGGTGATGTTCCTGGACGGCCGCAGCGACGCGGTGCTGGACGACCTGGCGGCGCGGATGGACGACGCCAGTGCGCAGCACGATTACGAGCGCGCCGCGCGTTTGCGCGACCAGATCGGGATGCTGCGCAGCCTGCAAGCGCACCATTACGTGCGTGGCGCCAGCATCGACATGGATGTGTTCGCGTGCCGGGTGGAGGCGGGCATTGCCTGCGTATCGGTACTGTTCTTCCGCAACGGCATCAGCCTCGGTTCGCGCAATCATTTTCCCAAGCTTGCCTTGGATGCCGCGCCCGAATACGTGCTGGGCCAGTTCCTGGCCCAGTATTATCTTGACCAACCGCCGCCCTCGGAGGTGGTGTGCGATCGCGAGCCCGCCGATGCGCAGGCGCTGGCCGAAATGCTGGGCGCACGGCGCGAGCGCGAAGTCGCAGTTAAGTGGCGGGTGCGCGGCGAGCGCGCGCGCTTCGTCGAGTTGGCTGCGCGCAATGCCGAAGCCGCGCTGATTGCGCGCCTGGCCAGCCGCCAGACCCTGCACACGCGCTTCGAAGCATTGCGGACGCTGTTGCATCTGGATGCAACGCCGACTCGTCTCGAATGCTTCGACATCAGCCACACCATGGGCGAGGAAACGGTCGCATCGTGCGTGGTGTTCGGACCGGAAGGTCCGCAGAAGAACCACTATCGGCGTTTCAACATCCGCGGCGTTGCCGGTGGCGATGACTATGCGGCGATGCGCCAGGCACTGGAACGCCGCTTCAGGCCGCTGGCGCATGGCGAAGGGGAAAGCCCCGACGTGTTGCTGATCGACGGCGGCAAGGGTCAGGTTGCGCAGGCACTTTCCGTGTTGCGCGAACTGGGCCTGCAGGGCATCGAGGTGGTCGGCGTGGCCAAGGGTCCGTCGCGGCGCGAGGGCGAGGAAAGGCTGGTGCTGGGCGACAGCGGAGCAGTGCTTGAACCCGGCCCGGATTCCGCGGCGCTGCATCTGATCGACGCAGTGCGCGACGAAGCCCACCGCTTCGCGATCACCGGCCACCGCAAGCGCCGCGAGAAGGCGCGCGAACACGGGGTGCTGGAAGACGTTCCCGGCATCGGCGCGGCCCGGCGCGCCGCGTTGCTGAAGGCATTTGGCGGGCACGGCGGCATCCTGGCTGCAGGTGTCGAGGAGCTTTGCCGGGTGCGCGGCATCAACCGGGAATTGGCCGAACGCATCCACGGGTTTCTGCATGGGTGACGGAAATATTGGTTCGATCATCCCCGACCGCTGCACCGCGGAAAGCCGCTGCAGGCACCAGCCATCCGGGCCGTGAAGTCCGGAACGGCCATGCAGCCGCCGTCCGTCGCCAGGGCTCCCTGGCGCGGTGTTCAGGCGGTCGATGACGCTCCTGGCGTGTGTATGCCACACTTGCAGCGTTCTGTCGGAGTGAATCGCGTGCGCATCAATCTGCCGACCTGGATGACCCTGTTCCGCGTATTGCTGCTGCCGGTAATGGTGGTGGCGTTCTACGCACACGATGCCATCCCTTCGATCCCGTTGCGTTCCGCCAACATCGCGGCTGTGGTGGTGTTCGCCCTGGCCGCGGTCACCGACTGGCTGGACGGCTGGATCGCACGGCGCTGGCACATGGAGTCCGCGTTCGGTGCGTTCCTCGATCCCGTGGCCGACAAGCTGATGATCGCGGTGACCTTGTTCGTGCTGGTGCAAAGCCATCCGACCGCGCTGCTGGCCGTCACCAGCGCAGTGATCGTGGGTCGGGAGATCACGGTGTCGGCGTTGCGCGAATGGATGGCCTTCGTCGGTGAACGCGGAAAAGTCAAGGTGCAGTGGATCGGCAAGTTCAAGACGGTGATGCAGATCGTCGCGATCCTGATCCTGTTGTGGGAGCGCAACAAGGACGCGATCTTCCTGCGCGTCTGGTACGCGGGCGAGGTGCTGCTGGTGATCGCAGCGCTGCTGACGATCTGGTCGGGGCTGGCCTACATGAAGGCCGCCTGGCCGGTGCTCAAGAGCAACCGGATGCCGGGTGACACGAGCCCCCCTCAGGCTTGAACCGGACTGCAGCCGCCCGTATCATTGCCGGTTCGCGCGGGAATAGCTCAG
>JBOHYV010000338.1:0-3379 GCA_050738135.1 Rhodanobacteraceae bacterium
ATCGAATACAGCGCGTAGCTCGGCCCGAGCGCAAGATGCTCCGGCACCTGCTCACAGCTGCGACGCGCCGGCGCGTAGGATTGCGATGCGCCGTGGCGCACCGAAACCAGATAACGCTTGCCGACGAAGATGTGGGTTTCGCCGAAAGTGATGTTGCCGTCGGTCGTTTGCGCCGTCTGCGCAACGATGAACAGCGAATCGCCGTACGGCTCGATCTTGGGACGCTGGTGGGCGCTGTGCGCATCCTCGATAGCGAGTTCGTGGAGCCCGAATTCGCTCTGGAGCTTTTCCAGCAACGGCTCGTCGGGTTCGACCAGCCCCACCCACACGAAGCCTTGGGGCTGTGCCAGGAAATCGCTGATCTCGTCGAGCGTGATGTCGCGCAGCTTACTGCCATCGGCGCCATAGGCGGCGCAGTTGGCGACCATGGGTTTCGCGGCGGCTGTATCCATGTGCCAATTATGCGTAAATTGTGCGCGGATTGCGCGCACGCATCAGCCACAGGCCGACCAGCAGCCCCAGCCAGGCCGGCAGCGCGAACAGGATCCACGGGAGATTGTGCTGGGGGAACCAGGGTGAAAGTTTCGAGATCAACGCAAATACGGACAACAGCGTCATGAAGCTTGCGACCACGAGCCCGAAGGGTGAAGCCATGCCGCCCGGCTTGCGTACGCGCAGCAGTGCCGGAATCAACAGCCAGGCGATCGGGTTGAACAGCCACAGGTTTTCGTTGGCCCACGCGGCACGATGCGCGGTGCCGAGCCACAGCACCAGCATCAGCGCGCCGGCGATGCCGGCCAGCACTGCGTAGAGCGCGCCGACCACGGCGAACCACCAACGTTCGATTTCGTACTGGTTGCGCAACCAGGCCGAGGCGACGAATGCGGCGCCCAGGATCAGCCCCGCGATCAACAGCGGCCAACGCAGGTCCGGCGGTTCCGCGGGCGGCGAGGGCAGGCGTTGGGGGGACAGCACGGTTTCGGATTGCACCAGCGGTGCGCCGTCCGGTGCGTGCGTGGTGCGCAGTTCGTTCATCAACCGGGCCGGGATGAACGCACCGGTCCAGCGCGTCAACGGTTGGTCGGCATACGGACCCAGTCCGAGGTCCAGCAGATACATCAGCCACGGCTGACCCGACATCAGGCGATCGGTCTCGCTCCGATAGGTTTCGCCGTGTGCGGCAGGGCCGGTCAATTGCGTTTTCAGTATTCCACCGAGCACGCGGTCCAGCGCATCGCGCACGCGCGTGGTGCAGTTGTCGCCGAAGTAGCGGTAGCGATAGCGCGAATGTTCTGGCTGCACGTTCCACACGAGAAAATCGCGCAGGGCCGCGCGCTGCCTGGGGGTAAGGTTCAGATGTTCATCGGTGATCGAGCGGCCTTCGCCGGAGTATTCCTGGATGTCATCGGCAACCGGCCATGCCGCAGCGCGGTAGATCATGATGCCGCGCGCGAAGTTGAGGTAGAAATCCTTCTGGGCGAAGTCGAACAGGCCATAGTTGAAGGCATACGCCTCGCCGCTCGATGTGTCGGTGATCACCAGCGCATCGTGGCCGAAACGCTCCCAGTAAACCGTGCCGGGACCGTAGGTATAAAGGTCCACGCGCAGATCCGCGCCCGGCGCATCGGCAACGCCGGCGCGGGCAAACGATGGGAGCAGGATGCAGAGCAGCAACACCAACGCCGTCCATGCAGGCACGGCTTTCGAATGTGGTGAGTCGTGCATGGGCTGGCGGGTTACCTGGCGGTGCGAGGCCACATGATAAGTGCGAGCGGTGTTACTGCGGTTTCATGCGGGCATCAGTGCGCATTGTGCGAAGGCATTCCCCCGACGCTTCGCGGTCGCGTTGCACGCGCGTTCGCTTACTCGCGCCATCCTTGGCGCCCGCCCTTCGAGCCGGCTAACGCCGTCCACGGCCGATCCTGTCGGCCGTAGACGCTCCGCCCTTCGTTCCGAACCGAAGGGGTAAGCGCTTTTATGCTTTCCCGAGTCCCGAGTCCCGAGTCCCGAGTCCCGAGTCCCGAGTCCCGAGTCCCGAGTCCCGAGTCCCGAGTCCCGAGTCCCGAGTCCCGTTACTCAGCAGTTCCCTTGCGCACGCGGAACTGCAATACCCGACGGTCGTCGGCCCGGGTTACGTCGAAGGCGTAGCTGTCCAGCGTCGCCGTTTCGCCGGGGTCGGGCAGGTGCCCGATCGTCGCGGTGACGAGGCCGCCGATGGTATCGTACTCTTCGTCGGGAAGCTCCGTGCCCAGTTGCGCGTTGAAGTCCTCGATGGGCGTCAGTGCCTCCACCAGCCAGCTGCCGTCTGCCTGCGAGACGATGAGTTTTGGCGGCGTCGCGTCGTCGTGCTCGTCGTCGATCTCACCGACGATTTCCTCCAGTACGTCCTCGATGGTCACGAGTCCGGCCACGCCGCCATATTCGTCCACCACCACCGCCATGTGGTTGCGCGAACGGCGGAACTCGGCCAGCAGCACGTTCAGGCGCATCGATTCGGGGATCATCACCGCGCGGCGCAGCAGCGCACGCGGATCGAGCGCCCCATTCTGATCGCGTCGCAGCAGATCCTTGGCCAGCAGGATTCCGAGGATTTCATCCTTGTCCTCGCCGTGCACGGGGAAGCGCGAGTGGCCGGATTCGATCACGGTCCCGATGATCGCAGGCAGGCCGTCATCGACATCGAGCATCACCATTTGCGCACGCGGCACCATCACGTCACCCACGACCATCTCGGTGACGCGGATGGCGCCCTCGATCATCGCGTAGGTTTCGCCGGTAAGCAGGCCGTTGGACTGCGCTTCACGCAGCTCCTCGAGCAGTTCCTCGGGATTGCGGGGCTCGCCTGAGAGCATATGGCCCAAACGATCCCACAACGAACGGTGGGCGGGGCCGGTGGTACTTGGGGGTTCTGCTGACATAGTGGGAACACGTCCCCGTGGGGGCGGACCGTTGATTCTAGCGGATATCGTTTTCAGGCGCAGGAACGGGTCCGATCCCGACGCGGGTCACCGATCGGTAGCCCGGATGCCCCGGATTCCACCGCCGGCGTGGTTCCATCCCGGCTACGGGGATGACCGAGGCTTTCCATCCAGACGCGGGTCAGCGATCGGTAGCCCGGATGCCCCGGATTCCCACCGCCGACGCGGTTCCATCCCGGCTACGTTGGCTGGTAGGGGTCGGCCAAGCCAAGTGACGCCATGATGCCCGTCTCCAGCGTTTCCATTCTTGCGGCGTCGCGCTCGTTCCGGTGGTCGTACCCGACCAGGTGCAACACGCCGTGCACGGCCAGGTGCGCGTAATGATCACGCGGCAGCTTGTGCTGTTCGCGCGCTTCGTGCGCGACCACCCCGGCACAGATCACGAGGTCGCCCAGCAGCGG
>JBOHYV010000339.1:0-3362 GCA_050738135.1 Rhodanobacteraceae bacterium
GAGGAGCTGTTCAAGGCCGGTATCGAAAAGCGCACGGTCGACGGTCTGCGCGTGACGCCGCCGCAGGCGCTCGGGATCGTGCGCCGGGTGTTCCACCAACAGAACCTCAAACTCGTCGATGCGCTGCATGCGATGGACACCCGCGCCACATCGGTGGTGTCCGGGGTGTTCGAAGCCGACTGGGTGGATCGCGAACGGTTCGGGCTGGTCGGCAAGGTTGAACACATCGAACTTTCCGCCATCGATGCCAGCCTGCGGGTGGGGTCGATCCCGATCATCGCCAGCCTCGGCGAAACCGGGGAAGGCCAGATCCTCAATATCAATGCCGACTTCGCGGCCAACGAACTGGTACGCGTGCTGAAGCCCTACAAGATCGTGTTCCTGACCGGCACCGGCGGATTGCTGGACGAAAACGACAAGGTGATCGATTCGATCAACCTTTCGACCGAGTACGAGCGTTTCATGGAGCAACCGTGGCTGGATGGCGGCATGCGGCTCAAGCTCGGACAGATTGCCGACCTGCTGCGCGATCTGCCGTTGTCTTCGTCCGTATCGATCACGCGGCCGGCGCAACTTGCGCGGGAACTGTTCACCCACAAGGGTTCCGGCACGCTGGTGCGACGCGGCGAGAAGGTCCTCCGTTTTGAATCGTGGTCGGACATCGACCTCGGGCGCCTGCGTGCACTGGTTGAATCCAGCTTCGCACCGCGTCGGCTGGTGGAGGATTACTTCACGCGCACCGAGCCCTGGCGGGTTTACGTGAGCGAGCATTACCGCGCAGCGATGATCCTGACGCTGGAGGGCGGCTTGCCATATCTCGACAAGTTCGCGGTGCTGGAGGAGGCGCAGGGCGAAGGCCTGGGCCGGGCCGTGTGGCAGGTGATGCGTGCGGAAACGCCGCAGTTGTTCTGGCGTTCGCGCCACGGCAATTCCGTGAATGCCTTCTACCACGAGCAGTCGGACGGTTGCTTCAAGGATAGGCAGTTCAGGATTTTCTGGTACGGGCTGGACGGGGACTTTGCCGCCATTGCGCGCAGCGTCGATGCCTGCGTGCAACGCGAGCCGACGCTGCTGGATAGCCGGAATGGGACCTGACAACAGGAAAATCGGCATCGTGGGGGCGCGCGGCCATACCGGCGCCGAACTGATCCGGCTGATCATCAGGCATCCGGTACTCGAGCTTGCGTTCGTTTCTTCGCGCGAACTGGATGGGCAGTTTCTGGCCGACCATGTCGAGACATACCACGGCAACCTGCGCTACGAAAACCTGGATCCACAGACCGTGGCCGCCAAGCGCGTACACGCGGTGATCCTCGCCTTGCCCAACGGAAAAGCGGCGCCGTACGTCGCGGCACTCGATGCGGATGGCTCTGAAACGTTGATCATCGACCTGTCTGCCGATTACCGCTTCGACGCATCGTGGTACTACGGCTTGCCGGAACTCACCCGCGACGCGTGGCGTGGCGAGCGTCGCATCAGCAATCCGGGTTGCTATGCCACCGCGATCGAACTCACGGTTGCGCCGCTCCGGGATATGCTCGCATCGCCGCCCGTGTGTTTCGGCGTATCGGGCTACTCCGGCGCCGGCACCATGCCGTCGGACAAGAACAATCCGGAGAACCTGCGTGACAACCTGATGCCTTACGCGCTGACCGGCCATCTGCACGAAAAGGAAGCATCGTTCCACCTCGGTATTCCGGTGGAATTCATGCCGCATGTCGCGCCGCACTTTCGCGGGCTCACGGTCACCACCAACCTGTATCTTGCGCGCACGATGACAAGGGATGAAGTGCTCACGCGCTTTCGCGGAGCCTATGCCGGCGAGAAACTCGTGCGTGTGGTGGACGATCCGCCGTGGGTCAGCCGGATCGCGGGCCGGCATCATGCCGAGATAGGTGGATTCGCCCTGGCCGCGGACGGCCGGCGCGTCGTGATCGTCGCGACACTGGACAATCTGCTGAAAGGTGCCGCCACGCAGGCGATGCAGAACATAAACATTGCGCTGTGCCTGGACGAACTCACAGGGATTCCCCTTGAAACCCCTCTCCCATCGGGAGAGGGGCAGGGGTGAGGGTCCGCCATGCGTGCGACGTTTCATGAATTCTCGAACCCTCATCCGGCGCTTCGCGCCGCCTTCTCCCGAAGGGAGAAGGGAAAAGCAGGAGAGCCCTGTCATGTCTGAGCCCATCTGGCAGAAATCCGATAGCAAGGTCGACGCGAAAATCATGCGATTTCTCGCGGCCGATGACGTGGTGCTGGATCGAGAGTTTTTCCTGCACGACATCGCTGCGAGCAAGGCGCACGTCGAAGGCCTGGCGAATATCGGTGTCCTCGATTCCGACGAAGCGGACGCGTTGAAGCGCGAACTCGATGCGCTGGCCGGTGACTTCCGCAACGGCACGTTCGTGCTGGACGACCGGTTCGAGGACGGCCATTCGGCCATCGAAGCGAGGCTGACGGAGCGTCTCGGCGAGGTCGGGCGCAAGGTGCATACCGGACGCAGCCGCAATGACCAGGTGCTGGTTGCGACGCGGCTGTGGCTGAAGGACAAGCTCAGCGCGCTGCGAACGCATTGCACGGCCAGTGCACGGGTATGCCTGGCGCGCGCAGCAGGCGAATCCCTGCCAATGCCGGGCTACACCCACCTGCAGCGTGCGGTGGTGTCGTCCACGTCCATGTGGTGGGCAGGCTTCGCGGAAGCTTTCATCGATGACGCCTGGCGCGCGAAGCAGACGCGCGAATGGATCGATGCCAATCCGCTCGGCAGCGCGGCCGGTTACGGCGTGAACCTCAAGCTGGATCGCGAGCGCACCACGTGGGCGCTTGGTTTCGCGCGGATGCAAATCGCCGCGACCTGCGCGCAGCTGTCACGCGGCAAGTTCGAAATGGCGGCGTTGGAAGCGATCGGCAGCGCCTTGCTGGATGTGCGGCGACTGGCGTGGGATCTGTCGTTGTTCACCACGTCCGAGTTCGGATTCGTCACGTTGCCGCCGGAATACACCACCGGCAGCTCCATCATGCCGAACAAGCGCAACCCGGATGTGATCGAACTGCTGCGGGCAAGCTATGCCAGCGTCGCCGCGGCGCGCACCGAGGTCGAACAATTGTTGTCGCTGCCGTCCGGCTACCAGCGCGACCTGCAAGTCAGCAAGGGCAGCATTTTCCACGGCATGCAGCGCGGCCTCGCGGCACTGGAACTGGTGCCTGACCTGTTGACGCGCATGGGCTGGAACGGAGCCGCGATGCGCGCTGCCATCGAACCGGCGATGTATGCGACCGACGTTGCAGTCGAGCAAGCCGCGGCCGGCGTGCCGTTCCGCGATGCGTATCGGGCCGCCGCGGAAGCCGCGGACACGGCTGGG
>JBOHYV010000340.1:0-3349 GCA_050738135.1 Rhodanobacteraceae bacterium
CCAGCTCGACGCCGGCTTCGATCGATGCGCGGGCGGCGATCACGCAGCCGGGGCCTACGCTTGCGGAGGGATCGATCTTCGCACCTTCGGCGACGATTGCCGCCGGGTGCACGCCTGAGGTCGGCGCTACCTGGCGATCGAACAGCCCTGCGATGCGCGCGTAGGCGAGGTAGGGATCATTGGCGATCAATACCGGGACGGGACTTGCGTCGGCGTGTGCGGCGCGCAGCACTACCACGCCGGCACGGGTGCGGGCGAGATCGGTCACGTAGCGGGGATTGGCGAGGAAGGCCAGCAGTCCACGTCCGGCGCGCGACAGTGGCGCGACGCCATGGATCATGCCAGCGGCATCGCCGCGCGCTTCGAGCCCGAAACGCCGCGCCAGTTCCTCGATGCTGTAGCTTTCCGGTCCTTTCATGGCCCCTTGGACGACACTGAGATCCCGTGCCCCGTGCATGCGTTTGCACAACCCCGTCATGGGATTGGGCGCCAATAGTGTATAGGCCTCTGCCTTCCGGTTTGTACCGACCTGGGATGCACGACCGGTCGCAGACCGTTAGTGGGCGGATGCGCCCGGCCCGAGGAGTTGCTCCGCAGCGGCCGCCATACCTCGGTGCACGCCTTGGCCGTAGAACCACGCAGCCTGCCCCGGACTCCGATCCGGGGGCGCTGCGGCGCGCGCCTCGTCTGACGACCGCTGCGGAAGCAACGCGGCTCGCTTGGTATAGCGTGAGCAGGCCCTAGAACGACCCGCCGAAGGAGAACTGCAGGTGTTCCTCGAAAGGCTTGTCGCCCGGCTTGTCGCGGACCGGCTCGGAAAAGTTGATGACGATCGGCCCCATCGGCGAGACCCACTGGGCCGAGATGCCCACGGAGGCGCGCAGGTCCGAAGCGTTGAATGCCGAGTAACTCGAGTACACGTTGCCCACGTCGGTGAATAGCGAAACGCGTACTTTGGGGTTGTCCTTGAAGAACGGCAGCACCAGTTCGGCGCTCCCCAGTACCTTGAATGCACCGCCGACCGGTTGCGGCTGATAGAAGCTGCCGCCCTGGCAAACGCCATTGACTGCAATGGCGCTCGGATCGGGCTTGCCGTCGGCATCGATCAGGCCGGAACAGACGCGCGGGCCCAGCGTGTTGTCCACGAAGCCGCGCACGTCTTGCACGCCGCCGGCGTAGTAATTCTGGAAGAACGGGAACGACATCGTCTGGATGTTGCCGCGGCTATCGGCGTACTGCACGGAAATATCCTTGGAATATGCCTTGCCATAGCCGAGCCTGCCGGACAGGTGACCCACGAAATCGAATGGCAGCGGGAAGTAGTCGCTGGTCGATAGCGCGATCGTGTAGAAGGGAACGGTGTTCCCCGGCAGGGTGAACTTCGTGCTGATCTGCTGCAGGCCGCCTCGGGTGGGTTTGTAGAATTTGTTCAGCGTATCGTGCGCGTACGAAAGGGTCACGGGCGTATCGTGCGTGGTGCGATGCCCGATCTTGTTGACCTGGTCGAAGAACACCTGCGGCGAATATCCGGCGATCAGGTCGAGCCCGGTCCGCTCGATGCCGATGCCGGCGTTGATGGCGTCGGTCTCGCTGACGGGAAAGCTGAGGTAGGTCGAGAACGAATCGGTGTCGGACAGAAAGGCCGCGATGTTCTGCTCGCCCTGGTTCAGTTGCACCACGCTGGCGGTATAGCCGATGCCGACGCCGCTGTTGGTGAGGTAAGGGTCGAAGAACGAAACCTCGTATTGCTTCAGGTACAGGCTCTTCGCGAACGTCGCCGACATGCGATTGCCGGTACCCAGGAAGTTGGTGGTGGAGATCGAGGTACTCAGGATGACACCCGCCACCTGTGCGTAGCCGACGCCGACGCGGAACTGGCCGGACGACTGCTCGGTAACGTCGACGTCGAGGTCGACCTCATCCGTGGTGCCCGGGACCTTGACGGTCTTGATGCTGACGTCCTTGAAGAATCCGAGCCGCTGCAGGCGGACCTTGGAGCGGTCGATCGCGGCCTGCGAATACCACGCGCCTTCGTACTGGCGCATCTCGCGCCGCAGTACCTGGCTCTGGGTGCGGGTGTTGCCCTTGAAGTTGATCCGGCGCACATAGACACGCGGGCCCGGATCGACGAAAAAGGTGAGGTCGACGGTGTGATCCTTTTCGTCCACCTTGGGGATGGTCGAAACCTTGGCGAACGCGTAGCCGATGTTGGACAGCACGTCGGTGATCGCATCGGATGACAGCTCGATTTCGTGGCGGTTGAATATTTCTCCGGGTTTGATGCGCAATACCTTGCGCAGGGACTTTTCGGGCAGGACCAGGGTGCCCAGCATATGGATGTCGGAGATCTTGAAGACGCCGCCTTCATGGATGCCTGTGGAGATGTAGATATCGCGCTTGTTGGGGCTGATCGTGACCTGGGCCGAATTGATGTTGAAATCGGCGTAGCCTCGATCCATGTAGAACGAAGTGAGCTTGGTCAAGTCGCCCGACAGGTTTTCCTGCGAATACTGATCATTGCTGGAGTACCACGACGTCCAGTCGGGCGTGCTGGAGTCCCAGCCCTTGCGGATCGTACGATCGGTGAACATGTGGTTGCCGACGATGTTGATTTCCTGGATCGTGGCGGCCTTGCCTTCCTTGATCTCGATGTCGATGGCGACGCGGTTGCGATCGAGGTTGGTGACGTGGGGGTTGACTTCGACGTTGTATTTGCCGCGGTCGTTGTACTGCGAAACCAGCTGCTGGTGCATCTGGTCGAGCGTGAGGCGGTCGAAGGTCTGGCCCACGGCAAGCCCGGCGGATTTCAGGCCCTGCATCAACTCTTTGGTCTTGATTTCCTTGTTGCCGTGCACGGTGACGTTGGCGATGGACGGGCGCTCGACCACCTTGACGATCAGTATGTTGCCTTGGCGTTCCAGCTCGACGTCGCTGAAAAAACCGGTCTTGAACAGGTCGCGGATGGCCTTCTGCGCGGTGGCATCGGTCAAGGTCTGCCCGGGTTCGATCGGCAGATAGCTCAACACCGTGCCGGCCGCAATGCGCTGCAAGCCCTCGATGCGGATGTCACTGACCGTGAAGGGCTGAACTGCGTACGCCGCGACGGGAGCGGACAGGGCGGCGAACAGGATGAGTGCGGCGACTCGCTTCATCGTCGATTCCAGAACTTCGGGGAGAGGCTACGCAAACCGCGCATCGTACAGGTTCGACCCGGTACGGGAAAGCGGTGCATGTCAGGTCGCACGCCAAAGAGTCTCTTGAGCCAGCGTTGACGGGTCCCGTGTGCAAGCGAGGCCCGCAAGGCCCGGACAAAAAGTCATGCGGGGTTTCACCCCCGGCAGGCTGTACA
>JBOHYV010000341.1:0-3346 GCA_050738135.1 Rhodanobacteraceae bacterium
GCATCGGCCATTGGATGGTCCGTTGCACTCATCGCGGACGCAGCAGCCAGCAACCATGGATCCGCGGCCTCCGTGCGAAATCGACCGGGATGCTGGCGCGCCCGACGTCCTCGATCGTGAAGTCCTTCGAAAGCATCTCCGTTGCCAGCACGAAACGGCGGAAGTTGTTGGAGAACACGATCACGCCGTCGTGGCACAGATGTTGGCCACAAGCATCAAGCAGGGCGACGTGATCGCGCTGCACGTCGAAATCACCGGCGCGCCTGGAATTGGAAAACGTGGGCGGATCGACGTAGATCAATCCATAACGCGCTCGACTCCCGGCAAGAAACGCCATGGCGTCGGCGCGCGCCAGCACATGGCCGCTGCCGCCAAAACCATTCAGGACCAGGTTGCGCGACGCCCACTCCAGGTAGCCCTGCGACAAATCCACGCTGGTGGTGCTGCGCGCGCCGCCAGCCGCCGCGTACACGCTGGCCGCGCCGGTGTAGGCGAACAGGTTCAGCACGTCACGATCGGGCGCCAGCTCGCGCACGCGCGCGCGCACCAGGCGGTGATCCAGGAACAGGCCGGTGTCCAGTCGATCGCGCAGATTCACCAGCAAGCGCAGGCCGTCCTCTTCGACCACCAGGAATTCATCGCGCATTGCAATGCGCCCGTACTTCGCACCGCCCTTGCCGCGTGCGCGGGTTTTCGTCACCACCCGCTCCCGCGGCACGTCGAACGCGGCGCGGGCCGCACGCTGCAGGTCGCGCCAACGCGTTTGCGCAGCCGTGGTATCGACGTTGGCGGGTGGTGCGTATTCCTGCACGTGCAGCCAGGTTTGCAGCTTCGCGTCGTCGCCCACGTCCGGCGCGCCTTCCGGCCAGCCACGATATACGTCGATGGCTGCCGCATACTCGGGCAAGTCTGCATCGTAAGCGCGAAAGCAGGTGATGCCCTGGCGCGAGAATGTCCTGCGCAGATGACGCACATGCTTGCGGATGCGGTTGGCGACCATCTGCGCGCCCGGCGACAGCGGCGCCGCTTCGCTTGCAGCCGCTCGCGCGTGGAGTTCGAACAGCGTCAAGCGGCATTCGATTGCACCGTTGAACAAGGCGTAGCGCTTGTCCACGCGCAACCCCAGCGCGCGTTCGAGCTCGGGCTCGCTGGTCAGCACCGCGGCCCGCCAGCCCACGAAACCGGCGCGCAGGCGCTCACCCAGCGCCTCGTAAAGCGCCGGCAGCGTCGCGAGGTCACCCATGCGCTCGCCGTATGGTGGATTGGTGATCATCAGGCCGCACGGGAAACCCTGCGGGGCTTCCAGATGTTCGGCAGCGCGCTTGTCCAGCCTGACGAATCCCGCGACGCCGGCCGATTGCAGGTTGTGCGTCGCGATTGCGATCATGCGCGGATCGCTGTCGCTGCCGAAGAAACACGGTCGCAATCCACGCAAGCCTTCCTGCGCACGTTCCTGCGCGGCATCGCGCAGCCTTTGCCAAAGCGCGGCATCGTGACCGCGCCAGCCGAAAAACCCGAAGTATTCCCGCTGCAGGGCCGGCGCAACCCCGGCCGCCATCCACGCCGCCTCGATCAGCAAGGTGCCCGAGCCGCACATCGGGTCCACCAGTGCCCCACCCCGCATGTATAGATCGGGCCAGCCGGCGCGCAGCAACATCGCGCAAGCCAGGTTTTCCTTGAGCGGCGCTTCACCCTGCCCGTGCCGCCAGCCGCGCCGATGCAGGGGTTCGCCGGAAAGGTCCAGCGAAAGCACCGCCCGGCCTTTGTGGAGGCGAAGATTCAGGCGCACGTCAGGGCGATCATTCCGGACGGTCGGACGCACGTCGAAGCGCTCGCGGCATTGGTCCGCGATCGCATCCTTCACCTTCTGTGCCGCGAACCCGGAGTGGGTGATTGTGCCGCTGCTGCCGCTGGCGTCGATCGCGAGCGTCGCATCCGCCGCGAGGTGTTGCGACCAGTCGAGCGCGCGCGCACCCGCGTACAACGCCTCCGCATCGGCGGCGGCGAATTCGGCCAACGGCATCAGGATCCGGCTGGCCAGGCGCGATTCGAGACAGGCCCGGTACGCCGGCTCCAGATTCGGGTGCCCGGGATCGCCCTCGAAGCGGACACCCGCCAGCGCTTCGTGCGCGTCCGTTCCGAACGCTGCCAGCTCGTCGCGCAACAGATATTCGAGTCCTTTCGGGCAGGTGGCGAAGAAGACGGTCACGATTCAGGCTGCAAGCGTCTGCAGGAACAGCGCGAACTGCCGTTCCAGTAGCGCAAGGTGATCCCCAAGGCGGTGATCATCGTCGAGCAACAGTGCCGGCATGCCGTGCGCGCGTGCGAAGGCCGCGGCTGCATCGACCGGGCACAGCTCGTCGCGCCACCCATGCACCAGCATGCCCGGTACACCCGGCATCGCCTCGAAACCTTGCAGACAGCCCGGAATGCCGATCGGCAACGCCATCAGGAACAGGGCATCGCACGGCGCCCGCAGCGAAGCCAGCCCCGACACGAACGCACCCATGCTGGAGCCGACCAGCACCCGGGGGCGTTGCGCAGCGCGAAGGATGTCGGTCAGGCGGGCAACCCGCGGCGGCACCGAGCCCGCGTAACCGAGTGCATCCTCTTCGCGATAGTCGGGCCTGAAGGTACTCCACCCCAGCGCCTCCGCAACCCGCGCGAGTGCGCTGACCTTGGTGGCGCCGGGGCCGCTGTCGGAGCCATGCGAGAGAATGACGTGACCGGGCATGCGGGAAACGGGGGAACGGGAAACGGCCAGCGTAGCAGGCAAGCCACGGAATCAGCCGGTTTCATGCAACACTTGCCTGATGGCACCTTCGCTCGTGATCCATGACCGGCCCCTGGCCTACATTGAACGTCTCACGGCGCGCGCACCCGATGCTGTCGACCTGGTCGTGGTCCACTGCACCGAATTGCCTGACCTTGCAACGGCGCGCGAATACGGTGAGCGCATCGTGCACCCAAGCGGTGCCGGCAACAGCGGGCACTACTACATCGACCGCGACGGCAGCGTGTTTCGCTACGCGCCGGATGCGCGCATTGCATACCACACGCGCGGCTACAACGAACGTTCGATCGGCGTCGAGCTCGTGAACATCGGCCGCTGGCCGGACTGGTTCGATTCGCGCAAACAGGCCATGGCCGAACCGTACCCCGATGCGCAGATCGAAGCGCTGCTTGCATTGCTCGCCCACCTCCGCACCGCGTTGCCGCACCTCACGCGCATCGCCGGCCATGAGGATCTCGACACCACCCGGGTCGTCGCAAGTGACGACGCCACCCGCGAGGTACGGCGCAAGCTCGATCCGGGGCCGATGTTTCCATGGCCACGGGTGCTGTC
>JBOHYV010000342.1:0-3341 GCA_050738135.1 Rhodanobacteraceae bacterium
TGGCGGGTGCGGCGCTCGGTCAGTTCCGCGTCGGAAGGCAATGATTCGATCTGGCGATCGAGCTGACCGCGCGCTTCGAGGGTGCGGATGAAGTGCGCCTTGGAACCAATGCGCCCGACCGACATGTGTTCCATCAGGCTGATCGCGACGTTCTGGCGGTAGTTGTCCCACAACACCAGTTTCTCGACCTCATCGGTCATCGAATGCAGCAAGGTGTTGCGCGCTTCGGTGTCCATTTCGCCGCGCTGCACCGCATCGTTCAAGAGGATCTTGATGTTGACTTCGTGGTCGGACGTATCCACGCCCGCCGAGTTGTCGATGAAGTCGGTATTCAGCCGCACGCCCCGCTGCGCGGCCTCGATGCGGCCCTTCTGGGTGAAACCGAGATTGCCGCCCTCGCCCACGACCTTGCAGCGCAGTTCGCCGCCGTTGATGCGCAATGCGTTGTTGGCGCGATCGCCGACGTCGGCGTTCGACTCCGAAGCTGCCTTGACGTAGGTCCCGATGCCGCCATTCCACAGCAGATCCACCGACGCCTTGAGGATCGCGCTGATCAGTTCCGTGGGCGACAGCGATTCCGCATCTTCGGCGAGGCCGAGCGCGGCGCGCATCTCCGGGGTGGTCGCGATGGCCTTGAGGCTGCGTGCGAAGACGCCGCCGCCGTTCGAGATTTTCGACTTGTCGTAATCTTCCCACGACGAGCGCGACAGCTTGAACATGCGCTCGCGTTCGATGAACGAAGTTTCCGCATCCGGATCCGGGTCGATGAACACGTGCCGGTGGTCGAATGCCGCGATCAGCCGGATGTGGCTCGACCGCAGCATTCCGTTGCCGAATACGTCGCCCGACATGTCGCCGATACCGACGCAGGTGAAGTCGTCGGTCTGGCAATCGCGGCCGAGGGCGCGAAAATGGCTCCTGACCGACTCCCACCCGCCCTTGGACGTGATGCCCATTTCCTTGTGGTCGAAGCCCGCCGAGCCGCCCGACGCAAACGCATCGCCCAACCAGTAGCCGTGTTCGATCGAGATGCCGTTGGCGATGTCGGAGAACTTGGCGGTGCCCTTGTCAGCCGCCACCACCAGATAAGGATCATCGGCGTCGTGGCGCACCACGTCTGCAGGGTGCAGCACCTTGTTGGCGGACGTATCGATGTTGTCGGTGATGTCGAGCAGGCCGTTCATGAACATCTTGTAGCAGGCAATGCCCTCTTCCAGCAGCGCGTCGCGCTCGGCTGGCGCGCGTTTCACGAAGAAACCGCCCTTGGAACCCACCGGCACGATCACGGTGTTCTTCACCATCTGCGCCTTCACGAGGCCCAGCACTTCGGTCCGGAAATCCTCGCGCCGATCCGACCAGCGAATGCCGCCGCGCGCGACCGGTCCGAAGCGCAGGTGCACGCCTTCCACCCGCGGCGCATACACCCAGATTTCGCGGTACGGCACAGGCTTCGGAATTTCCGGTACCTGATGTGAATCGAACTTGTAGGCGATGTACTCGGCCGGCTTGGCATCGTGCAGTTGGAAATAATTGGTGCGCAACGTCGCCCGAATCTGTGCCATGAAGCCGCGCAGGATGCGGTCGTCGTCGAGGCTGGACACACCGGTCAGCAGCGTCTTGATGGCGTTGATGAAGCCCTCGACCTGCGCGTCGCGCGATTGATCGAGCAACGCCGCGACCCGCTCCACGAAATCGGGATTGGCATCGGTCACCGTCTTCGGCGTGAGCGCCCCCAGCTCACGCGCCAGCGCCTCGCGTGCGGCCTTGCGCTCACCCGCATCGACGGATTCGCGTCCGGGATCGAACTTGGCTTCGAACAGCTCGGCCAGCAGACCCGCGATCATCGGATAGCGGTCGAGGGTCTCTTCCATGTACGCCTGCGAGAACGGCGTGCCGACCTGTTGCTGGTACTTGCAGTAACCGCGCAGCATCGCGATCTGCCGCCAGCCCAGGCCAGCGCGCAGCACCAGCGTATTGAAGTGGTCGTTTTCCGCGCGACCGTGCCAGACCGCGTGGAACATGTCCTCGAAACGTGCGTGCAGATCTTCCAGCTTGAACTTGAGCGGTGCCGCCGGACGCACCACGAAATCCTGCACGCAGGATTCGTTGCCGCGCACTTCGAGCGTATGCACCTGCTCGGTGTCCACCTTCATGCCGGCGCTTTCGAGCAGCGGCAACGCATCGGACAGCGGAATATCGTGACCCGCGCGGAATACCTTGAAGTGCAGTTCGCCCGGCCTGCGGTACGACTCGTGCAAAGCCAGGCGCATGCCATCGCCGGCGGCGGTCATCGCGGTCAGGATGCCCACGTCCTCGGCCGCGCGGGTGGGCGTGGTGTCCTCGATGTAGCCCGCGCTGAACGCGCGGCCCCAGCGGCTGGCCAGTTGCGCGCCGCGCTCCTCGCCAAATCCGCCCACCAGCGCGTCACGCAATTCGTCGTGCCAGCTGCGCACGATGGGTGCCAGTTTCGCCTCGAGTTTGGCCACGTCCACATCCACGGGCTCGCCCGCGCGCGGGCGCACCGCCACATGCATGCGAGCCATCGGGGAATCACCGATCTGCACGATTGAATCCACGTGGGCGCCGTGCAGTTCCTCGCGCAGCATGTCCTTGACGCGCTCACCGACCGCGGGGCTGTAGTGGTCGCGCGGAATGAACACCAGACACGAGAAAAACCGGCCGTAGGCGTCGCGGCGGACGAACAGGCGCGCCTGTCGGTGCTCGTTCAATTCGAAGATGCCGGTGGCAAGCGTGAACAGTTCGTCGGCGGATGCCTGCAGCAGTTCGTCGCGCGGCAGGGTTTCCAGGATCGAACGGAACGCCTTGCCGGAATGCGATTGCCGGCGCAGTCCCGAACGCAGCTCGGCGGATTCGAACTTCTTGCGCACCAGTGGCACGTCCTGGGGCCGGCGCATGTACGAAACCGACGTGTACAAGCCGAGAAATCGCGATTCGCCGATCGGCTTGCCCCGCGCGTCGAAGCGCAACACACCGATGTAATCCATGTAGCCCTGCCGGTGCACGCGTGAACGGGCGTTGGTCTTGGTCAGGATGATCGCGTCCATCGAACCGGATTGCGGCAAGCGGCTGGCGGCCAGGCTCTTGGTGGAACGCGGCGCGGTGGCGAGGTCCGGATCGCGCAGGATGCCGAGCCCCGATCCCTTGCGCGCCTTCAGCAATTCGTCGCCCCTTTCCGCCACGACGTCATACTCGCGGTAACCGAGGAACGTGAAATGGTTTTCCGCCGCCCAGCGCAGGAATGCCTGGCCTTCGGCGACCTCCTCCGCATCGAGCGTTGTCTTCTCTTCCGGCAACGCATCCGCGATCACCAGCATCTTGTC
>JBOHYV010000343.1:0-3322 GCA_050738135.1 Rhodanobacteraceae bacterium
CGACGCATACAGCCGGAACCCTGATCGCGCAGTCGGCACTTCTGGCGACGCCCGGCGCCGCCGCGGCGGTCTGGATGTACCAGTGCTGGAGCAGCTTCAAGTCGCTCATGCTGTTTGCGGCGTTGACTGTGTTGGGCGTACTCGCATTCGCGGTGATGGACGTCTCCGGCATTCACAGCACTGCGTTGGCGATGGCGGCGATCGCGCTGCTGCTGATTGCCATCAGCGGCGTGATCGCGACCATGTTGCCGTACGCAGCCGAGATCTATCCTGTCCACGTGCGTGGAACCGGCACGGGGCTTGTCGCGGCGGGCTCGAAAGCCGGCGGCATCCTCGGCGCGGCAATGGGTGTCGCCGGATTGTTCGACAATTTCACATGGTCGGCGCTGATTATCGCGATACCACTGTTGTTGACCTGCCTGATGCTGTGGCGCGGCGGCAGGGAAACGCGAGGACAGGGGTTGGAATCCATTCAGCGCGCTTTCGGATCTCCCGAGTGACCTGACAAGCCCCGCCTTCGTGGCGTGCACAAGCCGTCTTGCGCAGGCCGACGGCAGCGTGTCCTCGAACCGCAAAACCGGCCGGGGTTCGTTGTAACATGCCGTTCGTTGTACCGAACCGGTCAGGCTTCAATGCCTCACGCAACAGCCACGGTATTCAACCACAATGTCACGGCGATGCGGCCTGGCGTCCGCACCAGCGCCGAGCCGCCGGTCAACCACATCGTCATCGTGGGCGGCGGTACCGCCGGCTGGATGACCGCGTTGCTGCTGGCCAGATCCGCTTACGGCTCCCGTCTGAAAGTAACCCTGCTGGAGTCGCCGCGCGTCGGTGCGATCGGCGTCGGCGAAGGCTCCACCCCGTGGCTGCGCGGTTTTTTTGAAAGCGTGGGTATCGAGGAACAGGAATGGATGCCGGCCTGCCACGCCACCTACAAGGCCGGGATCACCTTCGACGGATGGTCGACGCGCAAGGGTTACGAAAGCTATTTCCACGCGTTCGCGTCGATGCTCGACAACATCACGATGGCGCCTTTCATCGACAACGTGCAGGCACGGTTGAACGGCGCCGACGTGGACGCGCACCCGAATCGCTATTTCATCTCTGCGCGCCTGGCGTCGCACTGCCAGGCGCCAAGGGCTCCGCGCAGTTTTCCATTCGACATCTGGTACGGTTTTCATTTCGACTCCGTGTTGCTGGGCGCATTCCTTCGAAAGAAGGCAGTCGAGGCGGGAGTAAATCATCGGGTCGGGCACGTCGCGAACGTGCAGTTGAGCGAGTCCGGCAATATCGCTTCATTGCAGATCGAGGACGACACGTCATTGGCCGGTGACTTCTTCGTCGACTGTACGGGCTTTGCGTCATTGCTGGCCGGCAAGGCGCTTGGTATTCCCTTTGTTTCCTTCAGGGAAAATCTTTTCAATGACGCCGCGGTGGTCATCAGCAAGCCGAACGAAGGGCCGATCATGCCGCAGACCATTTCCACGGCACTGAGCAACGGCTGGGTGTGGAAAATCCCGTTGACCCAACGTTACGGCTACGGCTATGTCTACAGCACCGATTTCTGCTCGCCCGACAAGGCAGAGCTGGAGTTGCGCGAGCACCTGGGGCTGACGGATGCCGACGACGTCCCGGCACGCCACCTCAAATTCCGCTCGGGCCGCGTGGCGCAAACATGGACCCGGAACTGCGTGGCCAATGGACTGGCCCAGGGCTTCATCGAGCCACTCGAGGCCACCACGCTGCTGTTCGCGCAGCGCACCGCCACCATGCTGGTGGCCGCGCTCGAAAAGGGCGACCTCGGCGAGGAGGTGCGCAGGCGCTTCAACGACACGCTCAACTCGCAGGTCGAGGGCACGCGGGACTACATCGTCACCCATTACAAGACCAACACCCGCGGCGATACCGATTACTGGCGCGCCAACGCCGCCAACACCCATCTGTCGGCACCGCTGCAAAAGCTGCTCCGCACATGGCTGGCACGCCGCTCCATCGCCGGCGGCATCACCGACGGGACGTTCGGACACGGCTATCCCGTCATGTCCTGGTACAGCTTGCTGGCGGGCGTAGGCCTGTTTCCGGATGACCATGAAACACGGCCGGCGGCTCCACAAGAAACGCATTACGACATGGCCGAGATCGACAACCTGATCGATCGCAGCGCGATGAATTTTCCCGACCATCGCAGCTTCCTCGAGGCTATCCAGCCCAAACCGGAACGGTCGTTGCAGGTGTATTTCTATTGACCCGGTCTTGGCAATATCAGTGCGGGCAAGGGAACGATCCGGGGCCTGCGGGATTCACCCGGAACCATGCAATTGCTTGCGCAGACACACCATGAATGCCTCCGATTCTTCATCTCCACGGGCAGCCCCGATCGAAGAATATTCCGGCGACCCCCGCGCGCTGGATGTTGCCGCGCTCGTCGAGGACGCCCGGCCGCTGGTGATCCGGGGGCTGGTGCGGGACTGGCCCATCGTGAGGCTGGCGCGGCAATCGGACACGGCTTTTGCGCAACGCCTGGCCGAACTGGACAATGGCGCGGACGTGACCACCCTCATGATCGCGCCCGAGGCGGGCGGCATCATCGGGTATACGCCGGACCTCGGCGACTTCAACTACAAGCATTTCAAGGTTCCGATAACGCTCGGCCTGAAGCGGCTGGCAAGCTACAGCCGCCGCGAACACGCCCCGGGGCTGGTCATCCAGAGTGTGCCCCTGCGCAGTTGCTTGCCGGGCCTGCTGGCCGACCACTCGTTGTCCTGCATGGACAAGCAAGTGGAGCCACGCTTGTGGATGGGCAACCGCACCACCACCCCCACGCATTTCGATTCACAGCACAACATTGCATGCGTGGTATGTGGCGCACGCCGTTTCACGCTGTTCCCGCCCGATCAACTGCCCAATCTCTACGTGGGCCCGCTCGATTTCGCGCCTACCGGTGCGGCGATCAGCCTTGCCCGGCTGGACAGGCCGGATGACCCGCGCTACCCGCGTCTGAAACTCGCGCTCGCCGCGGCGCGGGTTGCCGAGCTGGCTGCGGGGGATGCCCTCTACATTCCGCCCTTGTGGTGGCACCACGTGGAGTCGCTCCAGCCACTCAACGCGCTGGTCAACTACTGGTGGAATGCGGTGTCCGTGCCGGGTTTCCACACCGGTCACGGACGCGCGGCGTTGTACCACTGCCTGCTTGCCTTCCGGGCGCTGCCGCCAGCCGAACGCGCGGCGTGGCGGAACCTTCTGGATTACTTCGTGTTCGACGACGCCGATCCCGCCGCGCACATTCCCGAACGCCGAAGAGGTGTGCTCGGTCCGCTCACGA
>JBOHYV010000344.1:0-3278 GCA_050738135.1 Rhodanobacteraceae bacterium
AAGCGGGAGCCTCACGCCGCCGAAGGCCGCGCCGAGCACGAACAACAGCAACACGATCACCAGCGCGAACAGCATCGCCATCGCCGCCTTGGCAAACAGGTAGGCCAGCGGCGGCATCGGCGCCACCCGCTTCATCGCGAGCACACCTTGTTCGCGTTCCATCGCCACCCCCACCCCGAATCCGAACAAAGCAGGCGACATCACGCCCCACGCACCGTAGGTCGCGAGCAGAAAAGTGGCGTAGTCGATGCTGCCTTGCTTGCCGAACACCAGCGCGAAGAACACGTATAGCATGGTCGGGAACACCAGGGTCGGCACCGCGAATCCCGGCGAACGCAACACGCGCAGGAACTCGAAACGCGCTTCGCGCAGATAGACGCCGAGCGTGGCGCGCCGGGTCCAGCGAGGTGCCACGACAGCGTTCATGCGGCCTCCTTCACGGCTTCATCCCGGGTCAGCGAAAGGAATGCCTCTTCGAGGCGCGCACCGACAACTTCCAGGTCGTGCAGATCCGGATCGAGCCGGAACATCTCGCGCAAAACCGCTTCGGGTTGCGCGGAGACGATCTCCACGCGCGCACCGATTCGATCGATCCGCGCGACGCCCGGCAAATTGACGATCTCGCCATCACTCAGGCGTGTGATGCAATGGATACGCCGCTGCGCGACCGTGCGCTTGATGTCCGCGGGCGAACCATCGGCAATCACCCGACCGTGGTGGATCACCACGATGCGGTCGGCCAGTACATCGGCCTCTTCCAGATAATGCGTGGTCAACACGATGCTGCGGCCCTGGCGTTTCAGGCCGCGGACAGTCGCCCACAGCGTCTGGCGCGCTTGCACGTCCATGCCTGCGGTCGGCTCGTCCAGAAACAGCAACTCGGGATTGCCGCAGATCGCCACCGCAAAGCGCAGCCGTTGCTGCTCGCCGCCGGACAGCTTCGCGACCGGACGCGTGGCCATGTCTTCCAGGCCTGCCAGCCGCAGCGTTTCATCCAGCGGCAACGGATTCAGGTAATAGCCCGAGTACAGCGCAACCATTTCCCTGACGCGCGCGTACTTGCCCAGTTGCGCGCCCTGCAACATCGCGCCGGTACGTCGCCGCGCCGCGACGACGCGCGGCAATCGGCCGAAAAGTTCCACCCGGCCACCGGTCGGTGGGACCAGGCCCAGCATGATGGAAATGGCGGTGGTCTTGCCGGCGCCGTTCGGACCGAGCAACGCCAGCAATTCACCACTGCGCACTTCGAGATCCACTCCATCCAGCGCCACGACGTTGCCGAAACGGCGGGTCACGCCACGCAGGCTTGCCGGCACCTCGCGCGATCCCGCGGTCGCCGTGCGGTCCACTGGCACCGCACCCGAAATTTCATCAAATATCGCGTTCATGGCCACTGCTCCGGGCTACAGGGCAAGTCTGCGCCCGGCCTCGGGCCACTTGCAGTCGCAGCCGTCAAACGTCGCATCTGACAGGCGTCATGCGGCAGTGGAGGGGTTACGCCGAGCGGGCCGTCCTGCTAGAATTACCGGACATTTTCTTTCTGTGTTAATCACTTACGGGTGGTGCCGAGGCATCGCCCGCGCGTTGGAGGTTCCCATGAAACCCATCGAAATGCTGCGCGAGTTGCGCAACCAGAGCGGCAAGATCCGCACCCACGGCCTGGACGATGCCACGATCGAGCGCTTTGCGGCCGAGGATGCCGATCTCACCGGAGCCATCGCAGACGCGCACGCGGCGTTCACCCGATTGAAATCGCACAACCCGGAAGTACTGGGGTTGGATGAGGATGCCCTGCTGCATCGGTTGCAGGCCGGGTTCGTCAACTTCTATCCCGACGACGCGGTGTGCCCGTTCGTCCCGCTGACCGCGCGCGGCGCCTGGATCGTCACCCTGAAGGGCGCGGTGCTTTACGACTGCGGCGGCTACGGCATGCTCGGTTTCGGCCACAACCCGCCCGCGGTGCTGGAAGCATTGTCCAGGCCCCAGGTGATAGCCAACGTGATGACGCCTTCGCTGGCGCAGCACGCTTTCACCGAGGCACTGCGCAAGGAAATCGGCCATCGCGCCGGCAAGCACCCGTTCGCCAGGTTCATGTGCCTGAACTCGGGTTCGGAAAGCGTCACGCTGGCCGCACGCATCGCCGACGTCAACGCCAAGCTCCAGACTGATCCCGGCGCGAAATACGCCGGCCGCGCGATCAAGCGGCTGGTCGTGAAGGGCGCGTTCCACGGCCGCACCGAACGGCCCGCGCTGTACTCGGATTCGACCCGCAAGGCCTACATGACCAACCTCGCCAGCTTCCGCGACGAGCATTCGGTGGTCGCGATTCCGCCGTATGACGTGGCAGCGCTGCGCCACGCCTTCGAGGAGGCCGAAAAGAACGGCTGGTTCTTCGAGGCCATGTTCCTTGAACCCGTGATGGGCGAAGGCGATCCGGGGCGCGCGGTGACCCCGGAGTTCTACGCCGCCGCGTGCGAACTCACTGCCCGACACGGATCGCTGCTGCTTGTCGATTCCATCCAGGCCGGTTTGCGCGCGCACGGCGTGCTGTCGATCGTCGATTACCCCGGCTTCGAAAAGCTTCCGGCGCCCGACATGGAAACCTACTCCAAGGCGCTCAACGCGGGCCAGTTCCCGTTGTCGGTCGTGGCGCTGAACGAACGCGCGGCCGGACTGTACAAAAAAGGCATCTACGGCAACACCATGACCGGCAATCCGCGTGCGCTGGACATCGCCTGCACGGTGCTCGCGCAGATCACGCCGGAACTGCGCGCCAACATCCGGGACCGCGGCGTGGAAGCAGTGCAGAAATTGAACGCGCTCAAGAACGAACTGGGCGGCATGATCACCAAGGTGCAAGGCACGGGCCTGTTGTTCTCGTGCGAACTCGCACCGCAATTCAAGTGTTTCGGTGCGGGCTCCATCGAGGAATACCTGCGCGAGCGCGGCATCAACGTGATCCACGGCGGCGCCAACTCCTTGCGCTTCACCCCGCACTTCACGATAAACGAAGCCGAGATGGACCTGCTGGTGGCGCACGTGCGCGAAGCTTTGAAGAAGGGTCCGCGCCAGCAAGTGGAGGCCAAGCGCGCGGCGGCGTGACGGCTGGCCGCAACGTGTCAAAGCCTGCGTGACAATCGCGTAGTGGCGTCGTTCTCGCCTCGTTAGCCGCAGCGCCGCGCGCCGCGCCACGCCGGCGCGGGAATCGCCGGAGAATTGCCGCGCGCGAAGGCCACGCTGCGTGACGCGGAGCGCAGCCGACTATCGAGCGGCTCTCC
>JBOHYV010000345.1:0-3276 GCA_050738135.1 Rhodanobacteraceae bacterium
GGCGACCGAGACCCGACACGATGCCCGATGTCGCTGATTGGCCAAGGCCGAACGGATCGCCGATCGCCACCACGAAATCGCCCACGCGCAGCTTCGAGGAATCCGCCAGTGGCAGCGCGGTCAGGTGCGACGCACGGATCCGGATCACCGCGAGGTCGGTCTGCGGATCGGCGCCGACCACTTTCGCGTTGTAGGACTTGCCGTTCGTCAACGTCACCTTGATGTCGTCGGCGCCGGCTATCACGTGGTTGTTGGTGAGGATGTACCCGTCATGCGCGTTCACGATCACGCCGGAACCCAGCGAATGCTCCACCAACTCGCGCGCAGGCACCGCGGGCAGCCCGAAGAACTGGCGCATGATCGGGTCGCTGAAGAACGGGTTGGCCCGAACCCGCCGGTGGCTGGTCGAGGAGATGTTGACCACCGCTGGCGACACCCTGGCCAGCATCGGCGCCAGCGACGGCAGCTTTTCGCCGTTCACCGCGACCGGCAGGGTGCCCGCCGGCGCGGGGGCGGCGATCCACGCCAGCGCGGCGACGGCGATCAAGGCAGGCAGGCGGGTGCGCAGCGCAAACAACATGACGTCTCTCGTGGTGATGACACCGCCCATTATCGGACAGCCAACCCGGGGATGTCGCATGGCCGTCGCGGCATTCAGGCGCCAGGAACCCGAAGCCCCACTTTAATTGTGCGATCCCCCTTTACAGCCCCGGTGGGTCAGCGTAGGGTTGAGCCTCGCTCGCGATCACAACATCTTGTGTCTATGGGCGTCGTCTGGCCCCTGGTCGGCCCAAGACGGTTCCGGGCGGGGGAAGAACGAAGATGGTGATCTGGCAGTCTGGTTGGACGAATTGGAGGCATCGGGAACCGATGCCTCGGTGCGCCTTCGTTTGAATCGGTATCCAGGCGCGGCGCCTCGAAGCGCAGCGTCGGGCACTTTCGTCGGCACCCGGGCACCGAATATCAGAACCCGGAACGGACATGGAGACAACAAATACGATGGGTACGGCGCAGGTCCAGCAATTGGCGCGGGCGGTGACGGAAGTTCCCCTGCAACCGGCGTCCCTGGACATCTGGGACAAGAAATATCGCCTGAAGACCAAGCAGGGTGAACCGGTCGATGCGACCGTGGACGACACCTGGTCGCGGGTCGCGCGCGCACTGGCGGACGTGGAAACCACCCCCGCGTTGCGCGAGCACTGGCACGAACGCTTCCTGTGGGCGCTGCGCCACGGAGCGATCCCGGCCGGTCGCATCACCTCCAACGCCGGCGCGCGCGAGCACAAGCCGGCCACCTCCACGATCAACTGCACCGTCTCGGGCACCGTCACCGACTCGATGGACGACATCCTGGAAAAGGTCCACGAGGCGGGGCTGACGCTGAAAGCCGGCTGCGGCATCGGGTATGAATTTTCGACACTGCGTCCGCGCAACGCGTATGTGTCCGGCGCCGGCGCGTATACGTCGGGGCCCCTGTCGTTCATGGATATCTACGACAAGATGTGTTTCACGGTATCGAGTGCCGGCGGCCGGCGCGGCGCGCAGATGGGCACGTTCGACGTATCGCATCCCGACGTGAAGGAATTCATCCGCGCCAAGCGCGAGAACGGACGCCTGCGTCAATTCAACCTGTCGCTCCTGATCACCGACGGCTTCATGCAGGCGGTCGAGAACGATCAGGACTGGCCGCTGGTATTCCCGGTGCACGTCAAGGAAAAGGATGAGGTCGACCTCGCCGACGCCACCCAGGTCGTGTGGCGCGAATGGCCCAGCCACGACAATTACCTCGTGCGCGACGACGGCCTGGTCGCGTGCAAGATCTACGGTCACATCCGCGCGCGCCATCTCTGGGACATGATCATGGTCTCGACGTACGACTACGCCGAGCCCGGCTTCATCCTGATCGATCGCGTCAACGAAATGAACAACAACTGGTGGTGCGAGCAGATCCGCGCGACCAACCCATGCGGTGAACAGCCGCTGCCCCCCTACGGGTCGTGCCTGCTCGGCTCGGTGAACCTGACCCGGTTCGTGCGCGATCCGTTCGGGCCCAAGGCGCACTTCGACATGGACGAGTACCGCGAGGTGGCGCGGGTGTTCACCCGCATGCTCGACAACGTGGTCGAGGTGAACGGCCTGCCGCTGGCCAGGCAACGCGACGAGATCCTGTCCAAGCGCCGCCACGGCATGGGCTTCCTGGGCCTGGGGAGCACGCTGGCGATGCTGAAACTGCGCTACGGGTCGCCCGAAGCGGTCAAGTTCACCGAGGACGCCTCGCGCGAGATGGCGCTGGCCGGCTGGGAAGTCGCCCTGGATCTCGCGAAGGAAAAAGGCCCCGCCCCCCTCCTGATGCAGGACTTCACCGTCACCGGTGACATGCTGCGCAAGCGCCCGGAGATGGCGCGCGACGGCTACAGCGCGGGCGATACCATTCCGGGCCGGGTGCTGCACGCGAAGTATTCGCGCTACATGCAACGCGTCGCGGAGGTCGCGCCCGAGCTGGTGGACAAGCTCGCTGAAACCGGCGCGCGCTTCACCCATCACACCTCGATCGCGCCCACCGGCACCATCTCGCTGTCACTGGCCAACAACGCCAGCAACGGCATCGAGCCTTCGTTCGCGCACAGCTACTCGCGCAACGTGATCCGGCCCGGGCGCAAGACCAAGGAAAAGGTCGAGGTGATGAGCTACGAGCTGCTTGCCTACCGGGCCTTCATCAACGCCGACGCCAAGCCCGGCTCCGACGAGCCGAAGGAAAAACTGCCCGACTATTTCGTGGCCGCCGACGATATCAGCCCGATGCAGCACGTAGACATGCAGGCGGCGGCGCAAAAATGGGTCGATTCGTCGATCTCCAAGACCGCCAATGTGCCGACCGCCTATCCGTATGAGGATTTCAAGGACATCTATTTCCACGCCTACAAGAAGGGTCTCAAAGGGTGCACCACCTTCCGCTTCAATCCGGCCGCCTTCCAGGGTGTGCTGGTCAAGGACGCCGACCTTGCCAATACCACCTACCGATTCGAACTGGAAGACGGCAGCGTGGTCGAGGCGAGGGGCAACGAGGAAATCGAATACGACGGCGAGACCCACACCGCCGCCAACCTGTTCGATGCGCTGAAAGAGGGGTATTACGGGAAATTTTGAATGGGATGTTGGAGCCTTGGTCGGAGTCGCTTTCGTTGAAAGTCAGGCCAGGGAAGGCCGTTCTGATGCTCCAAGGCCGACAGCGCTGCAGTTGAACGAACCGCGCGCCAAGGCAGCGATCATGGAGAT
>JBOHYV010000346.1:0-3274 GCA_050738135.1 Rhodanobacteraceae bacterium
TGCCCACCCTACGCCTGTGCGGGCCGGCACCGTCGCCCGCTTGACGTCACGTAGGGCGGACACCGTCGCCCGCTTGATGTCACGTAGGGCGGACACCGTCCGCCGATTTCATGGCAGCGCGTTAATACCGGTAATGATCGGCCTTGTACGGTCCTTCCACCGGCACGCCGAGGTAGTCGGCCTGGTCCTTCGTCATCTTCGTCAGCTTGACGCCGATCTGCTCCAGGTGCAGGCGCGCGACTTCTTCGTCGAGCTTCTTGGGCAGGCGGTAGACGGTCTTCTCGTATTCGTCCTTGTGCTTCCACAGGTCGATCTGGGCGAGGGTCTGGTTCGAGAACGAATTGGACATCACGAACGCCGGATGGCCGTGCGCGCAGCCGAGGTTCACGAGGCGGCCTTCGGCCAAGAGATAAATCGAGTTGCCGCTATCGAAGGTGTACAGGTCGACCTGCGGCTTGATGTTGAGATGCTTGGTCGCCTTCTGCAGGCGATCGACCTGGATCTCGTTGTCGAAGTGGCCGATGTTGCACACCAGGGCGTGGTTCTTCATTTTCGCCATGTGCTCCAGCGTGATCACGTCGCGGTTGCCGGTGGTGGTGACGTAGATGTCGCCGGTTCCCAGCGTGTCTTCGACGGTCGCGACCTGGAAGCCTTCCATTGCGGCCTGCAACGCGCAGATCGGATCGATTTCGGTGACGATCACGCGCGCCCCAAAGCCCTTCAGCGAATGCGCGCAGCCCTTGCCGACGTCGCCGTAGCCGCACACCACCGCGACTTTGCCCGCGACCATCAGGTCGGTCGCGCGCTTGATGCCGTCGGCCAGCGATTCGCGGCAGCCGTAGAGGTTGTCAAACTTCGACTTGGTCACCGAGTCGTTGACGTTGATCGCGGGCACCAAAAGCTTGCCGGCTTCCATCATTTGGTAGAGGCGATGCACACCGGTGGTGGTTTCCTCGGATACGCCGCGCCATTCGGACGCGACCTTCTTCCAGAAGCCGGGGCGTTCGCTGCGGGTCTTCTTCAACAAATCCTTGATGACCTGTTCCTCGTGGTTGGCGCCGGGTTCGTCCACCCACCTGGAACCATCTTCCATTTCGACGCCCTTGTGGATCAGCAGCGTCGCATCGCCGCCGTCATCGACGATCAGTTCGGGACCACGGTTGCCGGGATGCGTGATCGCATCCAGCGTGCACTGCCAGTATTCCTCCAGCGTTTCGCCCTTCCAGGCGAACACAGGCACGCCGCTCGCAGCGATCGCGGCGGCGCAGTCGTCCTGGGTCGAGAAAATATTGCACGAAGCCCAGCGCACCGAGGCGCCGAGTGCGGTGAGCGTCTCGATCAGCACCGCGGTTTCCTTGGTCATGTGCAGCGAGCCGGTAACGCGCACGCCTTTCAGCGGTTTCTCGGGGGCGTAGCGGGCGCGGATCTGCATCAGGCCCGGCATTTCCTGCTCGGCCATGGTGATGCGCTTGCGGCCGAGGTCCGCCAGCGCGATATCACGCACCCTGTAATCGTGCGACGCGGATTCTTTGGCTACGGCATTCATGGCTTGGCTCCGTTTGGTGAGTCCGATGGACTCGCTTCGACGGGCGCGGTTGGACAAGGGCGCCGCACCGAGCCTGGCTCCGATTCGCACGGAGTCGCAGCGCCCCTCGGCAGGCGAACGAACATTATATATCTTTTTGTCGCGATGAAAGGATGAATGCTGATGACGGTGTTCAGCCGTGCTCCTGCGACACCGGGCGGGTCGGCGCGGTCGGTATGATGGCGGTTCATGGTCACGGGATGGGTACCTGGTCAGATTCGATCCCCGACCACTCGTCATTCCGGGTTCCGCCCGCAAACGGCGCGGGTGGCCCCGGAATGACGAGCAACATTTTGGATGCTGTGTAGTGCAGCCGAGGATCGAGGCTGACCAGGAATTAGCATGGGTACATCCGCCGCCACCGACGCGTTGCACGACATCGCATTTCCACCGCAGGACGTGCCGCTGCGTGATGATGTGCGCGAGCTGGGCGCGCTGGTCGGCGATATGCTGGCGGAGCAGGGCGGTGAGGCATTCTTCGAGCGGGTCGAACAGCTCCGTGTCGCAGCGATCGGTCGTCGCGAGTCAGGCGCGCCGGTGGATGGACTCGCGACCCTGCTGGTGGGCACGCAGGCGGATGCGGCCGGAATGCTCGCGCGCGCCTTCGCCGCATGGTTCCAGATGGTCAATATCGCCGAGCGGGTGCACCGCATCCGGCGTCGGCGCGATTACCAGCGGGCCGGCGCCGCGCCACAGCCGGAATCGCTCGGCGCGGTGCTGGAAGCGCTGAAGGCGCGTGGAGTGGCGGCCGACGAACTGCTGGAATGCATCGCGCGGCTGGATGTGGAACCGGTGTTCACCGCGCACCCCACCGAGGCGGTGCGTCGCTCGCTGCTGGAAAAGGAGCAGGCGATCGTGCGGGCGCTCATCGAGCGCTTCGACGATTCGCGCACGCCCCAGGAACGCGCCATCGGCCACGAACGCCTGCGCATGGCGCTTACCTCCAGTTGGCAGACGGCCGATGCTTCCAGCGTGCGACCCACGGTGCAGGACGAGTTCGAGCACATCGGCTTTTATCTGGCCGAACCGCTGTATCGCGTGGTGCCCGTCTTCTACGAATCATTCGCGCGCGAATTGGCGCGCGTTTACGGCATTGAAGACGAATTGCCGCGCCTGCTGCGGTTCGGCTCGTGGGTCGGCGGCGACATGGACGGGAACCCGAGTGTCGGCGCCGACACCCTCGACGCTACACTGCGCGCCCAACGTGCGATGGTGCTGGAACGCTATCGCGACGGTTGCGCGTGGCTGGCGCGCGCGCTCAGCCAGACCGATGACCGCATCGACGTATCCGACGCCCTGCGCGGGCGGCTGGATGCATACCGCCGACAATTCCCCGAAGCCGCCGCGCGGATCCATCCGCGCCACGCCAATATGCCCTACCGCTGCCTGCTGAGCTTGATGCGGGCGCGACTCGTGGCCAGCGATGCCGACGCGGCCGATGGCTATGCCAACGCTGACGAGTTCGAAGCCGATGTCGCGCTGATCGCCGACAGTCTGGCTTCGCACAAGGGCGCCAACGCCGGCTTGTTCGCGGTGCGCCGCTTGCTGTGGCGCATCCGCACCTTCGGTTTCCATCTGGCGCGGCTGGATGTGCGCCAGGATGCGCGCGTGCATGATGACGTCCTGACGATACTTCTGGATGACGCTGACTGGCGTGGACGCGATGGCGCGGCGCGTGCCGAACGTCTG
>JBOHYV010000347.1:0-3238 GCA_050738135.1 Rhodanobacteraceae bacterium
ATTTCAAGCGCGTCGACCTCGCACCGGGCGCCAAGGTTCCGGTCATGCTGGACATGGTCGCGGATACCCCGGCCGAGCTCGCGATCACGCCGCAGCAGATCGATGATTTCAGGAACCTGGTGACGCAGGAAAACCGGATGTTCGGCGCCCACCACTACACCAGTTACCAGATGTTGCTGACGCTCTCCGACCACATCTCCGGTCTGGGTCTGGAACACCACCAGTCCTTCGACATACGCACCGGCGCCCACTTCCTCACGAATCCGCAGGCTTTTTCGGGTGGGGCATCGGGAGTCCCGCACGAGTACACCCATTCCTGGAACGGCAAATACCGGCGCCCTTACGACCTGTGGACACCGGATTTCAATTCGGTGCCGATGAAGGACGATCTGCTGTGGGTGTACGAGGGGCTCACCCAGTACTGGGCCACGGTCATGGCGGCACGCGCCGGTTTCTGGACGCCATCCGATTTTCGCCATGCGCTTGCGCTGACGGCGGCCGGAATGGACCACGTGCCCGGGCGCACCTGGGAATCGCTGCAGGACACCGCGGACATGGCGCCCCTGAAGTATTACGTGCCATCCCCGTGGCGCAACTGGAGGCGCGGCACGGCCTTCTATCCGGAAGGCATGCTGCTCTGGCTGGACGTGGATACGCAGATTCACGAACTCAGTCATGGCCGGCGCTCACTCGACGACTTCGCGCACCTTTTCTATGGCATGGACAACGGCAGTTATGTCACCAAGACCTACACCTTCGATGATGTCGTCCACGCGTTGAACAAGGTGCAGCCGTACGATTGGGCCGCGTTTCTGCACCACATCCTGGACACGCACGAGTATCACGCGCCGCTTGGCGGCATCACCCGTGGTGGCTACAAGCTGGTCTACACCGACACGCCATCGAAGATGGGGAAAGCCCGACGGTTCGCCGGCGTCAACGCGATGTACTCGGCCGGGTTCTCGGCAGGCAGCAAGGGCAATGTCAGGGATGTGTTGTGGAACGGTCCCGCCTTCAAGGCGGGCCTGACGCCTGGCATGCAGATCATCGCGGTGGACGGCAAGTTGTTCTCGTCCGCGGCGTTGCAAGCGGCCATCAAGCGCGCGCATGGTTCCAAAGCTTCGATCAAGCTGCTGGTGAAGAACGTCGGGCAGATCGAAACATTGAACGTCGATTACCACGGCGGCCCTCGATACCCCCACCTGCAACGGCTCAAGGGCACCCCGGATTACCTCGGCCAGATCGTCGCGCCCCTCAAGAAATGAATCCGCATCGGCGTGGCGCCTCAGCCGAGATAACACGGCCCGGTTTCGCGCACTTCCATCGTTGCCCACTCGGCCGCCGGGCACAACGCTGCAAGTTCGACGGCTTCATCACGCGTGGCGCAGTCGACCAGAAAGAACCCGCCGATCATCTCGCGCGTTTCGGCGAACGGGCCGTCACGCAGGCTGCGCCTGCCGCCGCGAATCTGCAGGCGCTGCCCTTCCGAATCGTTCTTCAGCGATGAATACGCGCGCAACACGCCGCGTTCCTTCAACTCATCGGCATAGCGCTCCATGCGTGCGTACAGCGCCTTGCCCTCTTCCTCGGTGCGCTCGGCGCGCTGGCCGCGCGGTTCAGCCACGAACAACATGTAGGCCATAGCTACGCTCCAATTGTGAATCCGCAGTTGTGCACTTCATCCAGGAACCTGATGGGCGCGAATTCCGGCCCATGACCTCATTCTTTCGTCATTCCGGGGCTGCCCGCGACCTTTCGCCGGCAGAACCCGGAATCCAGCTCTTGCGTGGCCGTAAGCATCAGAAGGTGGATTCCGGGTTCGATCTGCGATGAAGCTGCAGACCGCCCCGGAATGACGAACAAAAATGAAATTCGAGGCCACTACGCGTCGCCACACGCAGCGGCGCGCCGACGCAGCAGTTCCGATTCCCGCGCATTGCCGGTCAGGGATGCGGCGCGCTCGAATTCCTGACGCGCCTCGTCGCGGCGCCCCAGCTTGAGCAACAAGTCGCCGCGCACGCTGGGCAGCAGATGGTAGCCGGCCAATGCACGCTCCTTCCGCAGCACATCGACCAGTTGCAATCCGGCTTCCGGGCCTTCCGACATCGACACCGCGACCGCGCGATTCAATTCCACCACCGGCGATGGCGCCACCGTGGCGAGCCGCGCGTACAGGGAGGCAATCCACGCCCAGTCGGTGTCCTCTGCGTGCAGCGCGCGCGCGTGGCAGGCGGCGATCGCGGCCTGCAGCGCGTAGTTGCCGTCGGCGCCACCGAGTTGCTCCGCACGTTGCAGCGCCACCAGGCCGCGCCGGATCAAGAGGCGATCCCAGCGCGTGCGCTCCTGGTCCAGCAAAAGGATGGGCGTGCCGTCGGCGGCGGTGCGCGCGTGCAGGCGCGAAGCATGGATCTCCATCAGCGCGACCATGCCGTGCACTTCCGGCTCGCGCGGCGCGAGGCCCGCCAGCACGCGGCCCAGCCGCATTGCCTCCTCGCACAACCTGGGCCGCACCCACGCATCGCCCGCGGTGGCGGTGTAGCCTTCGTTGAAGATGAGGTAAATCACTTCCAGTACCGCCGCCAGCCTTATTACGAGTTCTTCGCCGCGGGGCACTTCGAACGGCACCTGTTTTTCGGCTAGCGTGCGCTTGGCCCGCACGATGCGTTGCGCGACCGTGGGTTCGGGCACGAGGAACGCGCGCGCGATTTCCGGCGTGGCCAGGCCGCCCAGCATCCGCAGGGTCAGCGCGACCTGCATGTCACGGCTGAGCACGGGATGGCAGGCGGTGAAGATCAGCCGCAACAGGTCGTCACCGATGTCGTCATCCAGCGCGTCGGCATGGTCCGGCGCGTGGGTCATCGCTGAAGTCTCGAGTTCGTATTCGAGCGCCGCATGTTTGTCGTTGCGCATCCGGTTGTGGCGCAACTGGTCGATCGCGCGGCGCCTGGCCGTGGTCATCAGCCACGCGCCCGGATTGTCAGGAACGCCGTCGCTGGGCCAGCGTTCCAGCGCGACGACCAGGGCTTCCTGCGCCAGGTCTTCGGCTTGCCCGACGTCGCGCAACATGTGCGCGAGTCCCGCGATCAACCGTGGCGCCTCGATCTTCCAGACGGTCTCGATGGTGCGGTGGATGTCGGCCGTCGTCATGGCGACCGATCACACCAGCACCACGCCTCCGGCGCAAGCGGCCGATGTGGGCGCGTTCAGCCCTTCGCCACCTTCTCGTGCATGCGCGCCA
>JBOHYV010000348.1:0-3233 GCA_050738135.1 Rhodanobacteraceae bacterium
ATGACCAAGCCCTCTCCCTCGAGCGGCCGTTTCGCTCCGGGGGAGAGGGAGCAACGTGCGGTTACTTGCCCGCTGTGCCGCCAAGTTCCTTGTACAACTTTGCCGCCGCCTGCCTTTCCGGGAAGTTGGCCTTTGATTTCTGCAGCGCCGCCAGCGTCGCGTGCGCACCGGTTCGATTCCCGGTGCGTGCCTGGGCCACCGCCAGATGATATTGGATCGTCGGCACGTCGGGCGACGCCCTGGCGGCCTCGGTCAGGATGGGCAACGCCGCCTTGGGCCGCTTCGCCGCAAGCAACACCCAGCCGTAGGTATCCATGACGCTCGCCGATTTCGGCGCCAGCTTGTGGGCCTTTTCGGCAAGCGCCAGCGCCTTGGGGTTGTGCTGTCCGGCGTAAATCCACGCGAGGTTGTTGAGTGCATCGACGTTCGACGGATAAGCCTTCAACACGCGTTCGTACTCGCCGGCAGCCTGCGTGGGCTGCGCGTGGTTGAGGTAGTACTGCGCCAACAGCAGGCGCAGCGCGGCATCCGTGGAATGTTTGGCCAGCCAGTCGCGCAGCACGCCTTCGGGATCCTTGGCTCCGGCTTCCCGCTGCGCCTGGAAGCTCTTGACCACCAGTGGCCGTTCGTAACTGATCTTCAACCCCTGCCCATAGGCTTGCGCGGCTTTGGCATACGACTTGTCCACCATGTACAGATCGCCTTCCAGCGAAAATCCCGCCGCCCCGGTGGTGGACTGTTTCTGCAGCGTCCGGGCCAGCTTCAGCGCACCCGGAAAGTCGTGACCCTGCAACTTCATGAACGCCAGCAACGCCGTCGCCTGCACCTGAGCAGGATCGGCCTTGACCACCGTTTCGAGATTGGTCTCGGCGTTTTTGGTGTCCTTGTCCAGGATCTGTGCCCGCGCCAGGTTGATCCTGTACAGCGCCATGTTCGGCGCAAGTTTCACGGCTTGCTGAAGGGATTTGAGCGCAACCTTGTGGTGGCCGGCGTTGAGTTCCGCAGCGCCGAGGGCATTGAGTGCTGCCGGATTGTCGGGGAATGCGTCCGCAAGTTGTCGGGCAACGCCCGCGGCCTCGCCGAACTGGCCGGTCCGGCTGTAGAGCATCACCAGGTCGAGGTACGCATTGGCCGATTTGGGCGATGCCGCAATGGCCTGCTTGAAGCGCTGGATGGCTTCGGCCGTGTCGCCTTGCAGCGCCGCGACCTTGCCCAGCGCGTCCATGGCCTTCACGCTGTGCGGATCCTGCTGCAAGACCGCCTTGTAGTGGCCCTCGGCATCCTTGTAATGGCGCTCCACCGAGTCGAGGCTGCCCAGGCTCATCAGCGCCGCGAGATCCTTCGGATCGAGCTTCAAGGCCTCGTTGTATTGGGCGCGTGCCTGTTCGCGCTTGCCGTCGGCGACCAGCGCCGTGCCATACAGCAGGTGCGCGTTGCTGTCTTTCGGTTTCTTCGCCGCATACGCGGCCGCCGTCTTGACCGCCTTGTCGGGCTGCCGGTCACGCACATAGGCCATGGTCAGCATGGTGGAGCGCGCAGCTTCGGTGGAGGCACTGCTCGCCGGGATTGCGTCAAGCAGCTGGATCGCCTGCGCGGCATTCCCGCTCTCGATCGCATGGCCTGCCTGTGCAAGCGGACCGCCGGACGTGCTGCCGGCAAGCGGCTGCGACGGCGCCTCTTTCGGGGTGCCGGCGCCGTTGGCGACCGCTTTTTGCAACACCGCCAGCATTTCGGCGTCCGTGGTCTTGCCCGACACCAGCGGTCGCAGCGTGTTCAGTGCCTGTTGCGAGCGCCCTTCGCGATAGAACGTCAATGCCAGCAACTTGCGGGCCGGGACGTTGTTCCGGTCGGTGCCCATGACGTTGCTGAGGTGCATCTCGGCCTGACCGTAATTGCCCTGCGCGTAGGTGACCGCGCCCATCAGCATCTGCGCCGAAATGTTGTCCGGACTCGCCTTCAGCACCTGCTGAAGCTGGTTCACCGCATCATCCAGATGCCCCTGCCTGTACAACACCACCGCGTGCAGGTAATGCGGATACGGATTGCCCGACGCCATTTTCTCCAGCGCGTCGATATTGGTCAGGGCCTGCTTGAACTGGTTCTGCTTGATCTGCGCCTCGGCCAGCCGCCCCTGCGCAGCAAAGCGGTCCTGGGGCAGCCAGTCGGCATGCTTGAAGCCGAGCACCTTCTGATAATCCGATTCGGCGCCCGCATAGTCGCCGCCGGCGAACGCCAGGTCGGCCTTGGCCACCCACGCCTGCGGATTTTCGGGCGCCGCGGCCAGCGCCTGTTGCACGTAGCGGTTCGCGGCATCCGTATTCCGGGCTCCGCCCGCCAACCGTGCCAGTCCGACCAGCGCACGCGGGTCTTTGGGCTGGGCCTTCAACGCGGCCTGATACGACTCCTGCGCGGAGCCGGATTGTTTCAGCGCGCGCTGGGCATCGCCGCGCAGCACCGCCACCCGGGCCTTGACCTTCGGCTCGAACGTGTTGTCGGCCGGCAAGGTCTTGAGCAGATTGTCGTACTGATGCATCGCCAGAAACGCTTCACCCATGGGCACCACCCACTGCGCTTCGGGTACAGCGTGTGCGTGGGCATTTTGCAGATCGGTCAATGCGCCCTTCGGATCGCCGAGCATCAGCGAGGCACGCCCAAGCAGCAACCACGCGGCGCCGTTCTTGTCGTCACCCTGCAGGACTTTCTTGGCCTCGATGTAGGCCGCGCGGTATTTCCCTTCGGCCTGATACCTGGTCCCGGCAGCGACATTGCCGTGTCCCCCGATCAGCCCGCAGCCGCCCAGCAACAGCACGGCGCAAGCCAGCACCATGCCACGACGCAACACCCAGCCATTCAATTCAATGGTACGCATACCTCACCCCCTGTTTGCCGGCATCGTGGGCATCAACCGGCACCAGTCGGTTTCTTCAAGCCATGCTTGTCCATCAGATCATAGAGCGTCGGCCGGCTGACGCCCAGCAGATCGGCGACCCGCGTGAGCTTGCCGCCGGCGCGGGTCATGGCCAGCCCGATCGCGCGCTTTTCGGCCTCGTCGCGCACCTTGCGCAGGCTCAGGACATCGTCGCCCGACGCTTCCAGATGCAGCGCATCCGGCCCGATCTGTTTTCCGTCAGCCATGATGACGGCGCTGTTGACCGCATTTTCCAGCTCGCGCACATTGCCGCGCCACGGATGCACCTCGATCGCCTTGAGCGCCTTGGCGGTGAAACCACGCA
>JBOHYV010000349.1:0-3147 GCA_050738135.1 Rhodanobacteraceae bacterium
GACGGCGGACGGTCATGCCGATATCCTCATGATTCTGGTTGTGCGCCGGTGCAGGGGCTGGGCGAACCCACGGATCATGCCATGTCCGCCCGCGCCGGTGCCATGGCCGCATGGCTGGTCGCCCGCCCAAACGGGGGGGGGGGAGTGCAAGCGGGGGTTCGGCGACAATGCTCCGGCGGTATCGACCGTGGATGGGAGGAATCGTGATGCGAAATGTGCTTGCGGTGTTGTTGCTCTGCATCGGGGGATGGTCGTGTGCCGCCGCGGCGCAGGCCCAATTCGCGCTTGTTCCCGAACCGCGACACGTGGTGGCGGGCCACGGCGCATTCACTCTGACGCGCGACACCCGCATCGAAGCGCCCGCAGACGCGCGTGCGCAATGGATCGCACGGTTCCTGCGCGATTCGATCAAGGCGCAGAACCATATTGACCTCAGGGTGGCCAAGGCTCCGGGCTATGGCCGGATCCGCTTGCGGATCGATCCTTCCATCCATGGCGACGGGGCGTACCACCTCGACGTCACCCCGCAGCGGGTCGTGATCTCGGCGGCCGACAACCGCGGCCTGTTCTGGGGCGTGCAGACGCTGCGGCAATTGCTGCCGTTGCAGCACGAGGTCCCGCCCGTGGTTCCCGCGGTCAGCATCGAGGATGCGCCGCGTTACCGGTGGCGTGGCGTGATGCTGGACGTGTCGCGGCACTTCTACCCGGTCAGTTTCATCAAGCAGCAGATCGACCTGATGTCGTATTACAAGTTCGACGTGTTCCATTGGCATCTCACCGACGATCAGGGCTGGCGCATCCAGATCAAGCAGTATCCGAAGCTCACCAGCGTGGGCGCCTGGCGCATCGGCGCGGACGGCAAACGCCACGGCGGCTTCTACACGCAGCAGCAGATCCGCGAAGTGGTGGATTACGCGCGCGAGCGCAACGTGATGGTGGTGCCGGAAATCGAGATGCCGGGACACACCAGCGCGGCGATCGCGGCTTATCCCGAATTGTCCTGCAGTGGACAGGCGATCACGGTGCCGACGGGCTGGGGCGTGTTCCGCAATGTCGATTGCGTCGGCAAGGACCGCACCTTCAGATTTCTCGAAAACGTGCTCGGCGAGGTGACCGCGCTGTTTCCGTCGCCCTACGTCCACATCGGCGGCGACGAAGTGCCGCAGGGCGTGTGGGCCGACTGCGCGCCGTGCCAGCAGCTTGCGAAAACCGATGGATTGCAGGGCGAAGCAGGTCTGCATGGCTACTTCGTCAACCGCATCCGCGGTTTCCTCGCGCGCAAGGGCAAGACCCTGATCGGCTGGGACGAAATCCTCGAGGGCCATCTCGATCCGCACGCTGTCGTGGAGGTGTGGCGCGGTCCGCAGGAGGCCGCCAAGGCACTGGCCAACGGCAACCGGATCGTCCTTGCCGGGCCGTTCTATCTCGACACGCCCGTCAACGACATGACCTTGCGGGATCTGTACCACAGCGATCCGCTCGCAAACCCGTTGTATGCGCAACATCCGAAACAGGTGCTGGGTGGCGAGGCGCCGCTGTGGAGCGAGCGTGCCACGCCCCTGAACGGTGCCGCGCGCCTGTATCCCCGACTACTGGCGATCGCCGAGCATTTCTGGAATCCGGCCACCGACGACTGGAAGGATTTCCTGGCGCGCGCCCGCGCGCAGGAAGCATGGCTGGCTGCGCAACACGTTGTCTATGGCCCCGAGGACAAGGACATCGTGGACTATCGCGTGAGCTTCAATCCGGCGTACAAACGCTGGCGCATCCGTGCCGCGCGCGGCTTCGACGACCTGCGTCTGCACTACACCACCGACGGCAGCCAGCCAACCGCCTCTTCGCCGTCGTTCGGCGACGTGCTGGATCTGTATGCACCGACGACGGTCACCGTCGCGCCGTTCCGAGGCAAGGTGCAGTACCAGGCCAGCGTGACCTACCGCATGGTGCAGAACCTTGCGCTCGGCAAACCGGTGACCTATGTGACGCCGCCGGCGGCGCGCTACCCGGGTGATCTCACCGACGGCATTCTGGGCAATCATTATTACCAGGGCAGGTGGGCGGGCTGGCAGAACGCGGACATGGACGCGACGATCGACATGGGACAACCGACCGTGCTGCATTCGATCGACGCGCGCTTCCTGCAAAGCGCACGGGCCGCGATCCTGTTGCCGCGCAACGTGACCTTCGAGGCGTCGAACGACGGCAAGACCTGGACGCCCCTGCAGATGATCCAGCTGGCGGTCGATCCGGGTGACCGCAAGCCGTCGGTCCGCGACGTCACCTTCACCGCCAAGACGCCCGTCACCGTGCGCTACATTCGGGTGTTCGCAAAGAACTACGGCGAACCCGTCAATGAGGTCGAGCCCTGGATCTTTTCGGATGAAATCATCGTGCAATGAGCCGACGACGCAAAATGCCTCGCGTGACGGGTGGGCGGCCGCACGCGGCGTACCGGATGGGGTGGGTGTTTGCGTTTGCCTGCCTGGCATGGCTGCCGTTGTTGGCGGCCGCGGTGGTGACGCAATCGCTCGACGCCGGCTGGCAGTTCCGGCTGGCACCGGGTGATCCGCATGCGAAGCAGCATCCGCGTGCGGCGCGGTGGTTGCCGGCGACGGTGCCGGGCACGGTGCAGACCGACCTGATGGCGTTGAAGCTCGTACCCGATCCTTACTGGCGCACCGACACCTCGAAAATCCAGTGGGTCGGGTTGTCGGACTGGCAATACCGCCTGTGCTTCGAGATCAGCGCCGCAACCCTGACACGCCGCCACGTCGACCTGGTGTTCGCTGGACTCGATACGTTCGCCGATGTGTATTTGAACGGACACAGGATCCTTTCCGCCGACAACATGTTCCGGCGCTGGCGGATACCCGTGAAATCGTTGTTGCACGTGGGCAGGAACACGCTTGAGGTGCGGTTGTATTCGCCGATTGAGCGCCTGCTGCCGTGGTTGCGCAAGCAACCGTATGTGCTGCCGGGTGAATTCGCACCGCGATTCGGGCTGGTGCCGAAGGACGAGCTCACCGCGACCTACGTGCGCAAGGCCGCCTACCAGTACGGGTGGGACTGGGGCCCGCGCATCGTGACCGCAGGCATCTGGCAACGCGTCGAGCTGCAAAGCCGGGACACTTTGCGGCTGGCCGATTT
>JBOHYV010000350.1:0-3135 GCA_050738135.1 Rhodanobacteraceae bacterium
GCTGCGCGCCGAAGGCGAGGTCGCGCAACAGGGCGCCGATTCCATATGCTGGCTTGGCGTGCCGCTGGTGTGCGCCGAACACACGGTGGGCGCACTGGTGGTGCAGAGTTATTCGCCCGAACACCGCTACACCCTGCGTGACCAGGAATTGCTCACCTTCGTGTCCTACCACATCGCCAACGCGCTGGAGCGGGTGCGGGCCACCGAATCGTTGCGCCGCACCTATTCCAACCTGGAACACCGCGTGGGCGAACGCACCCGCGCGCTGGCACTGGCCAACCGCGATCTGCGCGCGCAGATCGCCGAACGCGAACGCATCGAAGCACGCCTGAAATACGAAACCCTGCACGACTCGTTGACCGGTCTGCCCAACCGCAGCCTGCTGATGCAACGCCTGGAACATGCCCTTGACCGCTTCCACACGGATGCCGGCCGGGGCTTCGCGGTGCTGTTCATGGACCTCGACCGTTTCAAGGTCATCAACGATTCGGTGGGCCACCTGATCGGCGACGACCTGCTGTTTCAGGCAGGCGGTCGCATACGCGCGTGCGTGAAGTCGGAAGACGTGGTCGCACGCCTCGGCGGCGACGAGTTCGGCGTGCTGCTGGAAGGCATCGCCGACGCGGACAAGGCTTGCCGCATCGCCAAACGCATCATCGACGACTTGAATACCCCGTTCCGGCTGGGTGCCAAGGAGCTGTTCACCTCGACTTCGGTCGGCATCGCACTGGCAGCGGGACACTACCAGCATCCGGAGGAGCTGCTGCGCGATGCGGATTCGGCGATGTACCGCGCCAAGGCCGATGGCCGGCACCGTTTTGCGGTTTTCGACGAGGGCCTGCGCCGCGAAGCGGTGTCGTTGCTGGAAGTGGAAAGCGACTTGCGGCGCGGGCTCACGCGCGGCGAGTTCGTGCCGTACTACCAGCCGATCGTGAATCTCGCGGACGGCAGCGTCACCGGCTACGAAGCGCTGATGCGTTGGCTGCATCCGCAGCGGGGCTTGCTGTTGCCGGGGGAATTCCTGAGCGTCGCGGAAGACACCGGCGCATCGGAAACCATCGATTGGCAGATCTTCGAGCAGGTCTGCCGCGACGCCAGGACGCTGCTGAACAGCAGCGACCGGTTCGTGGGGATCAACCTGTCGGCGCGCCACTTCCGCAATCAGGAGCTCGACGGGCGCCTGCTCAAGATGCTTGCCGAACACAACATGTCGCCATCGAGCCTGCGGGTCGAAGTCACCGAGCGGGCGATGCTGGAAAACCCGCCGGAAGCCAAGCGCATCCTGCAAACCCTGCGTGGCGTCGGCATCGGCATTTCGCTGGACGACTTCGGCACCGGGTACTCCTCGCTGTCCTATCTGCACCAGTACCCCGTCCAGGCCATCAAGATCGACCGTTCCTTCATTACCAGCCTGACCACCCAAGGCGAAGGCAGCAGCGATGCGGTGATCCGCACCATCATTGCGATGTCCAGATTGCTGTCGATGCAGGTGATCGCCGAAGGCGTGGAGACCGTCGAGCAACGCGATCTTCTGCTCAAGATGGGTTGCCATTACGCGCAGGGATTCCTTTATTCACCGGCGCAGCCACTCGAAACCTGGAACCACGGTACCGCGCCAGATTTTCCGGCATGACCCGTCCGGCAAAAGGCACCCGCGGTGCGCCGCGCCGTTCGTTTGCGCGCCGCTGGCTGGGCCGACTGCTGTGGGCGGCATTGGCATTCGTCGCGATCACCTGGCTGGCCGTGCTGGTGCTGCGTTTCGTGCCGCCGCCCACCAGCGCGTACATGCTTGAACGCAAGTTCACCGAATGGCGACGCGGCAACCGCGATTTCAAGGTCCATTACCGATGGGTCGCGTGGAAGCGCATCGCGCCGGTGGCGCCGCTGGCGATGGTCGCGGGTGAGGATCAGACCTTTCCGTTCAACCATGGCTTCGACATCGCCTCGATCCGCTCCGCCGTGGAGGTTGCCGAGGCCGGCGGGCGCCTGCGCGGCGCCAGCACCATCACCCAGCAAACCGCGCGCAACCTGTTCTTGTGGAGCGGCGGCGGTTTTTTTCGCAAGGGGCTGGAGGCGTATTTCACCGTTCTGATCGATGTCACGTGGCCCAGGCGACGCGTACTCGAGGTATATGCCAACATCGCCGAGCTCGGCGGCGGGATCTATGGGGTCGAGGCCGCGTCCGAGGCTTACTTCCATGAGCCCGCCTCGCGTTTGACGAAGCACCAGGCCGCGCTGCTGGCGGCGGTGCTGCCCGATCCGCGCGACTGGCATGCCGCCCCGCCTTCCGCCTATGTCCAGCGTCGCGCGGCGTGGATCGAACAGCAGATGCGCCAGTTGGGCGGGGTCGCCTACGTGCTGGATGAACACCCGCAAAAGCCGCGGGTGGAAGATCCGCAACATCGCCAACGCCAGCGCTAGAATCAAGCCACCTTCCGCGGTCCGAGGACAGCCCCGTGCGACAGGTCAGGCATTTGCTGGAAACCAAGGGCAGCGCGGTGTACACGATCGCGCCGGAGGCACCGGTGCTGGATGCGATCCGCAGCATGGCCGAACGCGGCGTGGGTGCGCTGCTGGTGCTGCGCGGCCAGACACTGGCGGGCATCGTCACCGAGCGCGACTACGCCCGCAAGGTGATCCTGAAGGGGCGCTCTTCGCGCGAAACACCGGTTTCCGACATCATGACACCGGCGCCGACCAGTGTGTCGCCCGCGACCACCGTCGATGAATGCATGCGGCTGTGCACGGAATTGCGCGTGCGACACCTGCCGGTCCTGGAAAACAACCGGCTGACCGGCATCGTGTCGATCGGTGATCTGGTCAAGGCGGTGATCAACGATCAGGCGGCCGAGATCGATCACCTGCAGCGGTACATCGCGGGGTGATGCTTTGCGCCGTGTGACTGGACATCGTCATCCTGCCCGGTACGGGAATGTACGCTGAGCCGGGGCCCATTCATCTCTCGCGAGTGCGCGACGCCGACGTTGGAGTTTCGCTCGCCTCGGCGGTGAGCGAGCCACTTTTTGTTTCGGCAAAAAGTGGCCAAAAACCATCGCGCCCGTGGCAGTGATCGAACGAACATCGTGTTCGTTCGATTTCCCTGCGATGCGCGTCGAACGGCGGCCGCGCCGAACT
>JBOHYV010000351.1:0-3090 GCA_050738135.1 Rhodanobacteraceae bacterium
GCGCTGGTGGCGGACCTTGCCAAGCGACTCGGTTTCGCACCCGTGAATCTCGGGAAGCTCGAAGAGGGTGGCACGCTGGTACAGGCACGCGGCCGCGTCTGGGGCCCACTGATTTTCCAGGACCTGTTCAAGAAGGTGGCGTGAGCGAGGTACGGCCATCACGGCAAGATCGTGATCACCCTGCAGCCTGAATCACTGCGCCGGAAGCATCAACCGCTCTGAGAAGAAACATCCCATGTCCAACCAACTCGATCTCTCGAAAGAACTCATCGGCCGCCGTGTCCTGGTCACCGGAGGCACGCGTGGCATCGGTGCGGCCATCGCGCAGCGCCTTCTCGATGCCGGCGCCCAAGTCGCAGTCGCTGCGCGTACATCTCACAGCGACGCACCCGCGGCCGCAACGTTCGTCGCCGGCGACCTCACCGCGAGCGAAGGCGTGGAGGCGATCGCGACGCAGGCGATCGCGGCGCTCGGCGGCCTCGACATTCTCGTGAACAACGCGGGCGGTGGCGGCGCGTTCCTGGGCGGGTCCTGGACGATTCCCGACAAGGCGTGGCATGACAGCTTCGCGCTCAACCTCTTCGCCGCGATCCGCGTCACCAACGCAGTCCTCCCGGCGCTCCGTGAATCCGGGGCCGCAGCCATCGTGAACATCTCTTCGGCCGCCGCTGCGATGCCATTTGCCCCCTCCGCGCACTACGGCGCCGCAAAGGCGGCGCTCGAGTACTACTCGCGCACGCTCGCGGTGGAACTCGCGCCGAGCGGCATCCGCGTGAACGCCGTGTCGCCCGGCGTCATCTCGACGCCCGGCTCCGAAGAGTTCAGCAAAACGACTCCTGGATTTTCTCCTGATGATTGGCTCCGGTCCATTCCGCTGGGTCGCATCGGCGCCGCCGAGGACATCGCCGAGGTCGTCGCGCTGCTCGTGTCGAATCGCGGGAAGTTCCTGACTGGCGCGAACTACCGTGTCGATGGCGGAATGACGGCCGGCTGACGAATGTGCGCTTCCAGTCTGGATGGTCTGGGCGAGTTGTCAGCCTTTGGCTGCCGGGCCTTTCGGGCCTGCCGCTACATCACAGGACCAGACGACTTACATTTCCGTGTAGTCGGCGCAGGAAACGCTGGGATTCCACATCGAGAACACGCCCTTCGGGTTGTACTTCCAGGCCCATACGTGCAGGCTGTAGTTTGCCGGCAGGCGGAAACGGTTCGGCGCGCTGCTGTAATCAAACAACTGGCCCATCAGCAACGGGGGCGAGCCATCCTTGTGGGCGGCATCCCACGTGTCTGCGAGCGTCAGGTATTCCACCGCAACCAGCTGCAATCTCCCGTTTCCCATCGGCTCATACACCAGCAGCTCCGGGTGTGCGACATCTACGGCGCCGTCGCCCAACAAGTTGGGATTCAGGTAATGCACTCCCATCGTACCGTCATCGGGACTGCTGACACAGCCTAAAACGGGACCGTAGCCGTCCATCTTGGCCTTGTTTATATCCTGGTACTTGGCGGTCGCCTTGCGCACTGCTTCGAGCAATCCGGTTGCCGGCCGATACATGAAATTCTGTGCATTGACCTGCTCGGGCAGTTGACCTGAGGCGAATGCACTGGGCATCGGCAACACCAGCGTCAGCACGCTTGCGGCACCGAGACACATTGCACGATTGAGGGCTTTGGTCTTCATGATGGTCTCCACGGGAAACTGATGGGGGATGTCCGTGCAAGCGGAGGCGACTCCGCCACACCACCAGCTTCAGCTCCATGAAAGTTGGGCGGCAGAGAAACGGGGTGAATTCACCGTGAAGTTCTGGCTCGCAATCGACAGCGCAGACAATCCCGGCGTACAGTCGAAACCGCGCGGAAAACACGCGCAGTCAGCCCAGCCGAGAGGTGCTCCCATGCCCATGTACGTGATCGAACGCAACATGTCCGGAGTCGGCGCCATGACCGACGACCAGGCGCAACAAACCACACTCGAGTCGCTTGAAGTGCTCGATGGCCTCGGTGAGGGAATCCAGTGGTTTCGCAGCTTCGTCCTCGACAACAAGATCTATTGCCTCTACCAGTCTCCGGATGAGGCCATGATCCGCCAGCATGCGGAGAAGATGGGCTTGCCGGCCGACCGGATATCCGAGGTTCGGCGGGTGCTGGATCCCGCCACGGTCCGATGCGCGCCCGGCACTGGCACCACGGCCGCCTGAGTCAACGCGTTGTCAGCATCTTGGGGTTTGCGACGAAGGGACGCTCAGCCTTGCGCCGCCGCGGCCAGGACGGCGAAATGATGATCCTGTTCGGGAGACGGTGACGAGGTTCGGCGTGTCATCGGCGCTGCTGACTCATGCGGGCAACCCTGCCATCTGGAGCGATCCAGCAAGATCTGCGGCTTCGGCTGGATCCTTGAACGGCTCCGCGGCCATGAAGTGACGGATCGAGAATCCAGGCTTGTTTGCCAGACAGGTCGCCGCGCACGCGCTGGCCGGTTCGACATGTCCAAGCCTGGCGTGGCAGCCGGCCATCAGTGCGGCGACGCGGTACTGGTGCGGCGGCAGGTGGTCAAGCATGGCCAGGGCTTCCTCGTACCGGTGCAAGGTCATCAGCACCACGCCAAGGAAGCGGAAGTACCACGGAGGATCGAAGTAGGGGTCGATCTCGCGTGCCCGCAGGAACCAGGCCAGCGCCACCTCTGCGTCGCCGGCATAGAGTTGCACGATGCCCATATCGGCCGTGTTCCACTGGTTGGTGGGGTTGATCTCGAGCGCCCGTCGCCCGTACCGGAGCGCCTGATCGTAGGCACGCCGCAGCAGGCAGACTTGCGCCAGGATGGAAAAGCACGTGCTCTCGTTGTTGTCGAGCTCGACGGCGCGCTTCGCAAGGGCATAGGTCTCATCCAGCGCAGCTTCGGCATCGGCGTCACCGGGATCGTGGTACCAGGTCCGGAAATGCATGTTGGCCAGCAAGGCGTGGGCGAGTGCATAGCCGGGATCGATCTCGATGGCCTTCTCGAACAGGCGGATGGCTCTCGTCTCCCCGTCAGGTTCGTCCCACGGCAACGCATTGCCCTCCAGCACGCATTCGTAGGCTGCCAGGCTGGCC
>JBOHYV010000352.1:0-3080 GCA_050738135.1 Rhodanobacteraceae bacterium
TTCAACGACGTGGACGGCCGCAGCACATTGCCTGCGCTCGAGATGGCCGGCAGGCCACCCGCGCCGGTAATGGCCAGCTGCGGACGCCAGGTCCGGTTGAGGATCAATTCCACCTTGTCGCCGGTGACCGGACGCATGCCGTCCGTCCAGGGAAACTTTGCGAACACGTCGTCACCCAGGATCTCTGCACACTGCTTCGCCTGCTCGATGCGCTCTGCGGGAACTTCCGCGTACAGCTCCTTCGGCACGATCCCGCCGCTGGCGGGATCTTCCAGTCGCGACAACACATCGCGCAGGATCCGGAAGCTGTCGGGCACGACGCCCGAAGCATCGCCGGAATGCACGCCTTCGGTCAGCACCTCGACCTCCAGCTCACCGCCGGCCATGCCGCGCAACGAGGTGGTCAGCCACAGCTGGTCGTAGTTGGCGCAGCCGGAATCCAGACACACCACCAGCGAGGGTTGCCCGATTCGTGCCGCGAGGTGATCAACGTAATACGGCAGGTCATAGCTGCCCGATTCTTCGCAGGCCTCGATCATCACCGCGCAGCGCGCATGCGCGATGCGCTGTTCATGCAGCGCCAGCAACGCCGCCAGCGAACCGAAAATCGCGTAGCCGTCGTCGGCGCCGCCGCGGCCGTACAGCCGGTCACCCCTCAGCACCGGTGTCCACGGTCCGAGACCCTCGCCCCAGCCAGTCATTTCCGGCTGCTTGTCGAGATGCCCGTACAACAGCACGCAATCGTCGGCGCCAGCCTCGTTTCCGGATGCCGGCACCTCGATGAAGATCAACGGCGTGCGGTTTGGAAGGCGTACCACCTCCAGCGTCGCGCCCGGCAGCGATGCCAGTTTCGAGCGTGCCCATTTTTCCATCAGCGCCACGGCCTGGTCCATGTAGCCGTGTGGCGCCCAGTCCTTGTCGAACATCGGCGACTTGTTGGGGATCTTGATGTACTCGGTGATCTCGGGGACCACTTCGTCATCCCACAGCTGGCCGATGAAGGATCGGGCCTTGTCGGCATCCATCGCGCTCACTCCCGGGCAAACAATGGAGCAGTGTAACAGTCGCGGGTCGGACGATTCCGACACCGCGCGGCCATGTCGCCCGACAAGCTTGTGCTGCAACGGCCGGCTGTGCCGGCGGGCACCGCTCGGCAAGCTGTCCCCACGCGCCGCATCCGGCGGAGCGACCCATCAAGAGGAAATCATCATGTTCAAGCAGACACTTGCCGCGCTTGCGCTGTGCCTCGCCATCGCGTTGCCCGCCATCGCCGCCACCCCGGTCAACATCAACAAGGCCGATGCACAAACCATTGCCGCGTCGCTGGACGGCGTCGGTCTGGCCAAGGCCGAGGCCATCGTTGCCTACCGGAAAGCCCACGGCCCGTTCAAGAGCGTGGCTGATCTGGACAACGTGAAGGGGGTCGGCGCGAAGACGGTTGCGCGCAATCGCGAGGCGATCCTTCTCAGCGGCAGCCCCGCCGCACCCGCGAAGAAGGCCTCGCACCGCGCACGCAAGCACTGATCGATCCGCGGCCGGCGGTGCGGGGGAAACCCCGCATCGCCACCGCCCGCACTACACTCACGCACTTTCATCGACGCGAGTCCGGCCGTGATCCTGCCCCGCTATCGCATCAGCTCCTCCACCATTCCCGGCGCCGGCAAGGGCGTATTCCTGGAAGAATCGCTGCCGCGGGGACGCATCGCGATCGCACCGGACCAGATCGACCGGACATGGTCGTTCGCGGAAATCGTTTCCGAACCCGAGCGTGCATCGATGCTGCACGCAGCGGCACGCTGGTTCGAGGATCGCTACACGCTCTCGCCGGATTGGCCCGACGAGTGCTACGTGAACCACAGCTTCGAACCGACGGGCCTGTGGCTGCTGGGTTTCGTATTCGCCACACGCGAACTCGGGGCCGGCGAGGAACTGACTGTGGACTATCGCCACTTGCTCGCACCTGGACAGGAAGAAAGCTTTCGGGACGCCCGCACCGGCAAGGCGATCATCGGCCACGAATGGAAGGACAGCCTGCGGATCGGCCTCGATGCGTTGCGCGGGTTGATCGGCTGACCCGAGAGGGTCGCGGGAAACACCTTGCGGGCGCGGCCATCGACCGCCGCCGCGAATCGAGTGCCCCAAGCGCCTGATCCGGCGACGCCGGGTCCGGGCGTGTACCGGACTCCGGGCGTTGAAAAGTGCAGGCAGCGCTCTCCCACATTCTGCCAAGTCGCAATGCTGCCGCTAACATGACCGGCATGCCTGCCATGCGCGCCGTTCCCGAAACTGCCCAGCGCGATGAAGCATGGGCCAACGGCAGCGGCAGCACCCGCGTGATCCTGCGCGAACCGGATGATTCGAATTGGCTGGTCCGTGTCAGCGTGGCGAAGGTCGAGCGTGCAGGCCCGTTTTCCGAACTGCCGGCCACGCGCCGGATATTGGTGCCGCTGGATGCAGCGATGATCCTGCGGCTTCCCGACGGCAGCGAACTGCACGCTGCACGCTTCGGCCAACTGCGCTTCGACGGGTCGCCCGCACCCCTCGGACAACTGCCGGAAGGCCCGACGCGCGACTTCAATTTGATGCTGCGAGGTGAGGCGCGAGGCGACGTGCTGGCGCGCACCCTGGTCGATACCATGGTTTTGCCCCTCGAATCGGCCGTGCGCTGGCTTGTGTACCTGGACTCGGGTCACGCGAACCTGCACGTGGGCAACCGCGAAGGCCTTGCGTTGAACCCGCACGACGCTGCACTGATTTCTGCGGACGGTGATGCAGGCCGGACATGGATCGAAGGCGCCGGCGAAATCGTGCTGGTCAAGCTGCACGCCTGACCCGCTTCCGATGCCCGGACCACGCGCGATCCTAGCGATCGTCGCGGGTGTAGATCACCCCATTCTCGACCCGCACCGGGAAACTTGCCACCGGTTCGGTCGGGGGCAACTGCGTCGCCTCGCCGGTGCGGACGTCGAAGCGTCCACCGTGACGCGGGCACTCGACTTCGAAGCCGCACACCTCGCCGCCCGCCAGCTCGCCACCATCGTGGGTGCAGGTGTCCTCGATTGCGTACAAATTGCCTTCAA
>JBOHYV010000353.1:0-3063 GCA_050738135.1 Rhodanobacteraceae bacterium
ACAGGCCCACCGATGGCATCGCGTTGACACCCGAGCCTTCCAGTTCGCCTTCGCCCACGTTTTCAAGTGCGCTCTGGTATCGCGACGGCTTGTCGGTATAAGCCAGGCGCCAACCGGCCTCATCGATGCCCAACAGCAGCGGCACCTGCCGGCCGACACCATCCAGCCAGTTGTGCAGAAAACCGGCCCAGCCGTAGGGCTGGACCTTGTTCAACGCATCGACGAGATCGTTGAAGGTGTAGGTGTGCGTGACATAACTGCCGTTGTCGATGCCGAAAAAAGCGCGGGCAAAATCGTCGATCGAATGCCGGTCATGACTCAGCTTGCGAATCTTCATGTCCACGGCCAGCCACAGCAATTCGCCTTCACGATAAAAATCGTTCTGCCGACGCCAGTTGGCCCAGGCCTGGGGCGCGCTGTAATCCACGTCGGTCGTGGTATCGATCAAGGGGCGCCACGCGCGGCCGGTGCGGTGCGCCATGGCAGAGGCCCGGTAGGCCACCACCTGGCGCCAGACATCCGGCGACCACAGTCCGCTCCGCGCCGTCAGGACGTCGCCGAGATAAACGGTCAGTCCCTCGTACACCCAAACCATTTTGGTATGTTCGGGTTTCTCGAAGTTGGGCTGCCAAAGTTTCGCCGGACGCCGGAACTTGCCGTTCCAAGAATGCGTGTATTCGTGCGGCAGCAGGGAGGCATCCAGCATGAAATGCTCGGCGTCGGCAAACATTTTCGTGCCGCCGCGCGCACGATCGTCGCTCGAGCGATGATGCTCCAGGCCGCCGACGGAGGTGTGGTCGCTCAGCGTCAGCAGGAAGTGGTAATCGTCGTAGTGATGCGAATGAAACAATGCCTGTGCCTGTTCGACCAGACGACGGAAGTCGGCGATTTGCGCATCGGAGATGTTCACGGCCGCGGCATCGTCGCCCACCATGTCGAGATAGCGGTGCACCGATGAACCTTTCGGCGTAAGGTCGACCTGCCGAAAGTACTTTCCGGCGATCACCGGCGAATCAACCAGCGTGTTGAACGGCACGGGCTTGAACGTGATGCGCTTGCCGTCACGATTCATGGTCTTCAAGGCACTGGCATACTTCCAGTCGGCCGGGATGACCAGCGTCGGTTGATACATCTCGACCTTGGTCGGATAGCCGGCCTGGTACAGCGCCACATGGTCCCAGGTGAGATCCAGCAGGTTCGTGGTCACCCGATCCCTCGACGGAAACTCGAAGCGAATGTCGACCCGATTGGTGTTCGCGGGCACCGTCAAGTGAAACGTGAACTTGTCCAGTTCGTCGCGGTGCCAGGCGATGCGTTTGCCGCCGGCGAAGATTTCCAGGCCCATGATTTCGCTGATCGGGCCGTCCGGTGAGTGATCACCGGGAATCCATTTCGGGTAGTAGAGGGTCAGCGCTCCGGGTTTGACCGGCATGACCTCGTGCACGTACAGGATCTTTTGCGCCGGATCCGGCAACCGCACCGTCAACACGACAGGTCCGGCCGGAACATTCGCAGGGGCCTGGCCCATGCAGGACATGGACGCGATGAGCATCGCGGCGCCCAGAAGTAGTGACAGTCGTTTCATGCGTTACTCCGAAGTACCGTGCGGATGTTACGCCCGGGAGGATTCGAAGCGTGCCAGATTGCCCACCGAAATCGCAACGACATGCGCTTCGGCTATGGTTGCGTGCGCTTCGGTTATGACGCGTTTGCGCGGCGTCGCTGCCACCACATCCACAGGAAGTACAACGGCACACCCACCAGCGTGATCAGGATGCTGGCAATGGTGGACCAGAATTGGGCGTACAGCGCATTGCCGACCACCACGAAGGTTGCCAGCACGAACAGCGCCGGGACGACGGGATAGCCGAGCGCGCGGTACTTGCGTGGAAAGTCCGGCTTGCGCTTGCGCAGGATGAACAGACCGATCACGCACAGCGCGAGAAACGGCCATACGCCGAGCACGTATCCTTCGGCCAGCTGCATGAAGTTGCGCAGCAACACATAGATCACAGCCAACACCACGATGAAGGCGATCGCGACATACGGCGTTTCGTATTTTGGATGCACCCTGCCGACGGTGCGGAAGAACAGGCCATCCTCGGCCATTGCGAAGAACACCCGCGGACTGGACAGGATGCTGCCGTTCAAGGTGCCGAACACAGACAGCATCACCAGCGCGCCGATCAGCGAGACGCCCGTGCGGCCCAGCACCGCGCCGGCGGCGTCGGTGGCGACCGATTTCGACGCCGCCAGTTGCGGCAGCGGCAACGCGCGCAGGTACGCCGCGTTGATCAGCAGGTACACCACGATCACCACCAGCACGCCTCCGATCAGCGCCAGCGGCAGGTTGCGCTGCGGGTTCTTCACCTCGCCCGACAACGCGGTCAGGTTCTCCCAACCGTCGTAGGCCCAAAGCGCGGCGATCAAGCCGATGCCGATGCCCGACCATTTCGCCACCCCCATCGGTTCGGCATTGAGCGGGTTGTGGGCGCCGCCGGGGGCGAGGAAAAAAATCGCCGCCGACAGGCACACGATCGCCAGCACCTTGGCGCCCGTCGAGAGATTCTGGATCACCGCGCCCAGCTTCACGGAACGATAGTTGGCTGCCGCAACCAGGATGATCAGCGCGGCGGCAATCACGTGCTGGACTTGTTCGGGGATCGGTACGAAGAAGCCAAGATACTCGGCGAACATCAGGCTTTGCGCCGCCCACGAAATCGGCGTGGTCAACAGCCACATCCAGCCGAACAGGAATGCCAGCGGACGCCCGTAGGCCTCGCGCAGATACACGTAGGGGCCGCCGGCGGCGGGATACATCGCCGCGAGTTCGGCGATCGACAATGCGCCGAACAGCGCAACCACCCCGCCCAGAATCCATACCAGCGCGATGCCGGTGAGATTGCCGGCTTCGCCCGCAATTGGCGAGGGCACCCGGAAGATGCCGCTGCCGATGATGACCCCGATCACCACCGCCATGCCGGTGACGAGTCCCAGCTTGCGTGGCAGTTCGCGGGGGTTGGTCTGCGCTGATGAACTTGTCATGGTCGCGCAGACTACCAG
>JBOHYV010000354.1:0-3059 GCA_050738135.1 Rhodanobacteraceae bacterium
AAGCGGTGATACTGCTTGTCATCCAGCTTGTTGCCGGTCACCGCAACCTTCTCGGCGTTGACCACGACGATGTAGTCACCGGTATCCACGTGCGGCGTGAATTCGGGCTTGTGCTTGCCGCGCAGGCGGCGCGCGACTTCCGAACAAAGCCGACCGAGCGTCTTGCCGTTGGCGTCGACGATGAGCCAGTCACGCTTGACCGTCTCGGCTTTGGCGCTGAACGTCTTCATGGGAACGATCCGTAAAAAAAGTTGACTGATCCGCACATGAGGCGGCGCCGCACCCAACGGGGCGCGACAGGGGTTGCAAGCAACGAAAGACCGCCAAGGATACCGGCCTCGGGCACGCGGTGCAAGCATGCGGGCTGAAGCCACGCGGACGCGGCGGGCAGGATACCGGCGCTGCCCGGGTATCCGCCACCCGTGCGGTTCAACATTCGTTGACGCCGACTGGGCCACAATGTGCAGATGCAAACCCGCACCCGCCAGCTTTCGCCGCTCGACCATCTCTTCGCAGCCGTGCAGCGCGCCCTCGATACGGTGGCCGGAACCCCTGTGGCAGTTCGTCCCTCACCGGGCAATCCGTTGCCGCTCCCGGATCTGGATGCCAGCCAGCGCCACCATGCCGCAGGCCTGATGCGCGTGAATCACACCGGAGAAGTCTGCGCGCAAGCGCTCTATGACGGACAGGCTGCGCTTGCGCGCGATCCCGCCACACGCACGCACCTGGAAGCCGCGGCCGCGGAGGAAACCGACCACCTCGCATGGTGCGCCGGGCGGCTGCAGGAGCTGGATGATCGCCCCAGCCTGTTCAATCCGCTGTGGTACACCGGCAGTTTCGCGATCGGCGCCTTGGCGGCACTGGCGGGCGACCGCTGGAGCCTGGGTTTCGTGGTCGAGACCGAACGCCAGGTGGAAGCGCATCTCGGCGAACACCTCGAACGCCTGCCGGAGCCGGACACACGCTCGCGGGCCATTCTCGAAACCATGCAGACCGACGAAGCGCGCCACGCCGACAACGCATTGGCACGCGGCGGTGCGAAATTGCCTTTCCCGGTTCCGGCGCTGATGCGTGGTGCGTCAGCGGTGATGAAGGCGGTCGCCTATCGGCTGTAGGAGCGGGCCACGCCCGCGACGGGTAGCGCGGCGACCCCATTCGCGCGCAAGGCGCGCTCCTACATCAAGTTGCGGCCGTGGAACAGTTCCTCGATCTCGCGCTTCAGCAGCGCTTCGATGCGCTGGCGATCCTTGAATGACAGGTCGTCCGCATGCGCCTCGAACAGGTAGGTGTCGAGATCGAAGTCCTTCACGTGCATCTTGGTGTGGAACATGTTTTCCTGGTACACGTTGACGTCGAACATCTCGTATTTCTGGCGGATGTGCTTGGCCAGGTAATCCTGGATCGAGTTGATCTTGTGGTCGATGTAGTGCTTCTTGCCGTGGATGTCGCGGGTGAAGCCGCGCACCCGGTAATCCATGGTCACGATGTCCGACTCGAAGCTGTCGATCAGGTAGTTCAACGCCTTCAGCGGCGAAATCACTCCACAGGTCGCGACGTCGATGTCGGCGCGGAAGGTCGCAATGCCGTTGTGCGGATGCGTTTCCGGATAGGTGTGCACGGTGATGTGCGACTTGTCCATGTGCGCGACCACCGCGTCGGAAATCACGTCGCGGCCGAGCTTCTCCACCACCGGATGCTCGGAAATCAGGATCGTCACCGACGCGCCCTGCGGATCATAATCCTGGCGTGCAATGTTGAGGATGTTCGCACCGATGATGTCGGCGACGTCGGTCAGGATCTGCGTCAGGCGATCGGAATCGTAGGCTTCATCGATGTAGTCGATGTAGCGGTCGCGCTGGTCCTTGGTGACCGCGTAGCAGATGTCGTAGATGTTGAAGCTGAGTGCCTTGGTGAGGTTGTTGAACCCCTGCAGCTTCAAGCGGGGCAGCGGCTTGACCACGGCAGTATCCTCATGAAACGGATGGAAACGGAAGGTCGCGCGCCGGGCAACACCCGTCGCGCATATCGGGGCAGGAAAGCGCGAAGTATGCGGGAAAGTGGGGGGCGACGCATCCCTTCGGGCTTTCTCTCTGGTAATGTGTGGAAAATTTCACAAAGGTGCTAGACTCGCACACGCAAAGTGTGACGCAGTGCAAAGACCCAATGTCTGAATTGCGCTACCTCCTCCAGCAAGTCTACGAACGGTCGCAAGCTCCTCCGATGCTTGCGCCCGACCCCGCAGCGATGCAGCGGCTGTTGGAACAGTGTCATCGCCGCCGCTATCCCGGCAAGACAGCCATCCTCCGGCCGGGCGACCCCGCCAACACCTTGTTCTACGTGATCGATGGTTCGGTCACCGTTTGCAGCGAGGACGAGCAGGGGCGCGAGTTGATCCTTGCCTACATCAACCGTGGCGAGTTCATCGGCGAGATGGGCCTGTTCGTCGAGCAGGCGCAGCGCGAGGTGCTGATCCGCACCCGCAGCACCTGCGAGCTGGCGGAAATCGGCTACGACAAGTTGTTCCAGTTGTTTGCCGGTCCGCTGCGCGAGGATTGCCCGCGCGTCCTTTTCGCGATCGGACTGCAGTTGACGCATCGCCTGCTGCGCACCTCGCGCCAAGTCAGCCGCATGGCTTTCATGGACGTCACCAACCGCATCGCGCGCACGCTGCTGGACCTGTGCCAGGAGCCCGATGCGATGACCCATCCGGACGGCACGCAAATACGTATCTCGCGGCAAGAGCTCTCGCGCATCGTCGGCTGCTCGCGCGAGATGGCCGGTCGGGTGCTGAAGCAGCTCGAGATCGACGGCGGGATCGACGTCGCGGGGAAAACGATCGTCGTCAAGGGAACAAGGTGACCTTCCGCGCCGGTCAACGCCACTCGGCGCGGGTCACGCTGCATCCCAGTGCCTTCTCCACGCGCTTGCAGAGTTTGGGCGTCGCATTCACCAGCACGGCTTCCGCAGCCAGCGCGAGCATCGGCAGGTCTTGTCTGGAATCGCTGTAGGCTATGTGCCAGGCCTCGATCCCGTGCTGCGCCAGCAGTTCCACCTTGCGT
>JBOHYV010000355.1:0-3056 GCA_050738135.1 Rhodanobacteraceae bacterium
GCAGTCGATCCCGCTGTGTTGATTACGGTCGCACGCGCCGATGCGCGCACGCCATTGCGTATTCACGCCGGCGCGCTGCCGTTCGACGGCGCCGACATCTGGAATGCGTGGGAGCTTTCGTGGCTGGACTCACGCGGCAAGCCGTGCGTCGCGGTAGTCGAACTGCGGGTACCGTGCGAGTCGCCGCATCTGGTCGAATCCAAATCGCTGAAGCTGTACTTGAACGGCTATGCGATGACGCGTTTCGAGGATGCGCTCGCCGTGCAATCGCGCATTGAGCAGGAGGTTTCCGGATGCGTGGGCGCCGACGTGTCAGTCGACCTGCTTGCGCCCGGCGATTTCGGGCGGCTGCAGGTGGCGGAGTTCGCCGGCGAATCGCTGGATGACCAGGCGCTCGAGGTTGCCGAGTACGCGCCGCCCAACCCGGAACACCTCCGCGTCAAGCCCCATTCGCGCATGGTCGAGGAAGCGCTGGTCAGCCATGCATTCCGTTCGCGCTGTCCGGTCACCGGCCAGCCCGATTGGGCCAGCGTGCAAATCCGCTACCGGGGTGCGCCGCTCGATCGCGCGGGCCTGCTGCGTTACCTGGTCTCGTTCCGCGAACATGCGGACTTTCACGAAGCCTGTGTCGAACGCATGTTCGTCGACATCCAGGAGCGGTGTGCCCCGCTGGAGCTGCTGGTGTACGCGCGCTTCCTGCGCCGTGGCGGTATCGACATCAATCCGTGGCGCGCGACGCCGGGATTCGCGATCACGCCGGTCAACCTGCGCAGCACACGGCAGTAAATGTCTTCGCGGCATGTTGCGGCGGCTGGCTCGTCTTGTGTGATCGCGCGACGGAGTATCCTCGAAAACATTCGTCCCAATTGGAGTTCGCCATGCAGCACGCATTCGATTACCTGATCATCGGTGCCGGCATGGCCGGCGAGGCCGCGGCCCAGGCGTTGCGTGGCGCGGATCCGGACGCGCGCATCGGCATGCTTGGCGCCGAATCGCACCCGCCGTACGATCGCCCGCCGCTCACCAAGAAATTGTGGAAGGGCGGCAAGGAGGACGATATCTGGCGCCCGATCGACAAGGCGCGCGTCGACCTGCAACTTTCGCGGCGAGCGACCAAGATCGAGCGTGCCGGGCACGTCGTGCACGATGATCATGGCGATACGTGGCGGTACCGCAAACTCCTGATCGCCACCGGCGGTACGCCGCGCCAACTGCCATCGGGCGGTGATGACTTCATCTATTACCGCACGTTCGATGACTACCAGCGCCTGCGCAAGGCCGTGAAGCCGGGCGCGCACATCGTGGTGGTCGGCGGTGGCTTCATCGGCAGCGAAATCGCGGCGGCGATGGCGATGAACGGCTGCGGGGTGACGATGGCGTTTCCGGAGGACGCGATCGGCGCGCGCGCGTACCCGGAATCGCTGGCCGATGCGGTGACCGCGTATTACCGCGAGAAGGGCGTGGATGTTCGTGCAGGCGTGACGGTCAAGGACGGCAGGGCCGACGGCGGTGGCGCGAATGTGGAACTGTCCGACGGCGAAGAGGTGCATGCCGATGCCGTGGTCGCGGGCCTCGGCATCACGCCCAACGTGCAGCTCGCGCAGGCAGCAGGCTTGAATGTGGACAACGGCATCGTGGTCGACGACCATCTGCGCACATCCGATCCGGAAATTTTCGCCGCGGGCGACGTTGCTTCGTTTCCCGCACCCGCACTCGGCCGCCGGATTCGGGTCGAACACGAAAATGCCGCGATCAGCATGGGCACCCGCGCGGGCAAGTGCATGGCCGGCGAGGATGCACCGTACGACGAACTGCCGTTCTTCTATTCGGACTTGTTCGACCTGGGCTACGAAGCCGTCGGCACCCTGGATTCGCGCCTGGAAACCGTCGAACAATGGGTCACGCCGTTCCGCGAAGGCGTGGTGTATTACCTCGACGCCGGCCGCGTGCGGGGCGTGCTGCTGTGGAATACCTGGGGCCAGATCGATGCCGCGCGTGTGCTCATCGCTTCGCCCGGTCCGTTCGACGCCGAAAACGTGCGGGGGCGATTGCCGGCGCAGGCTTGACCGTCGCGCTTCCGCTCATCGGCCAGGACGACCGAGCGCGCGATGCCTCGTGGTTCGAAGCGGGACCCGCGACGCCCGCGCTGTTTACGGGTGGCACTCGAATCCAGCGTCCTGGTTACTGACATTCAGCGCCAATCAGGTGGCGGGATGGTGGTGCAGCCCATGGCAGGGCGAATGGGCGCTCGCGGCATCGGCCGTCCCGGATCAACCGGCAAAAAGAAACCGGCGCCTTGCGACGCCGGCTCTTTCGCGAGCATCGGTCAATGGAACGAAGCGAGCTTGACGTTCTTCTTGCCCAGCGCCTGGGCGACGTCGTACATCGCCTGGTTGAGGATGCGGTGGGTCGTGGTATCCGCATCGGGGCTGACGTTGGTGTTGACGTCCATCATCACCTGGTTGTGCAGCTTGTGCGATACCGCGTGGTCGAACAGATAACCGGACCAGAACGTACCGTCCGGAGTGGTACCTGCGTCAACCAGCGCGGCCGCGAGCTTGGTGCCGTGCAGGTTGGCCGGTGGCGGCAGCTTGATGCCCTGTTCGGTCGCGCGTTTCAGCGCGTCCTTGATCACGTAAGTCATGCCACTGAGGAAGGTCTGGACGTTTTTGGCGCCGTACTGCTTGTCGAGCTTGGCGATTTCGGCGTTGACAGTTTTCTGGCCCAGCATCGCAACCAGTGACGTGGAGCACTTGAAGTTCGCTGCGCCGCCGCCGGCCTTGACCAGCGCCGCGGTGACGTTGAGCGCGGGCGCGCCGTTGTAGACCGGGCCGCCGTACATGTTCATTTCGTCCGCGGCGCCGGCCGTGCCGCCGAACACCAGCGCGACACACAGTACGGCCGCACCCATCAAGTAACGTTTCATGGGAAATACTCCTTCGTGTTGCCCGTGACCGGGCGAGTTGTGGTGTTTTCCTCCGGAGCGGCTTGCGCTGCCTGTCGAGGGAATCCGCCGTGGGGCTGCAAGCCTTCCAGCAAAGCCCGGGCTTGCAGCG
>JBOHYV010000356.1:0-3048 GCA_050738135.1 Rhodanobacteraceae bacterium
CCGCGGCCGCCGACGCCTGGGACCGCATCAACCAGGGCGCGAAAGCCTTCATCCTGAAAGCGGCGCGCTGCGTCAACAGCCGGCGCGCGTTCGGCACCACGGCGTATTCCGATGACTGGGCGGCGGCTTGGCTGCAGGCGCGCGATGCCCTGCAGGCGGGTTGATTGCAGCAGGCCGCAGCTTGCATGGGTCCCCTTGGACAGGACAACCGCCTTGTGGTCGCGACATTGACGATTCATTCCACCGCAACAACGGACAGGAACAAACCGTGAACACCCAGGGAAGAATCCGAATGGTATTGAAGCAACATGGGCGGCTGGCGCGCGACATCGACGCGCTGGGCGACAACGCCGACCTGTATCAGGCCGGCATGACTTCGCAAGCCTCGGTCAATGTAATGCTGGCGCTTGAAGGCGAATTCGACGTCGAATTCCCCGACGCGATGCTGAAACGCAGCGTGTTCGAATCCGTTGCGGCGATTGCAAGCGCGTTGGACAGCCTGACCGTGGCCAACCCATGACCCGCGTGCGGCGCGTCGAAGGCAACCGACGCACCGCGCTCACACGCGGCTGGCGGTTTGCGTCCGCGCCGGCGGACAGTACACGCGACGGCCTCGACGCCCTGGAGTGGTTTGCCGCCGAGGTGCCCGGCACCGCGGCGGGTGCCTTGCGCGCGGCCGGCGGATGGGATTTCGCGCAGGTCCGCGACTTCGACGCCGAGGACGGATGGTGGCGCCTGCGCTTCCACGCCGACCCCGGCCCCGCCGTGCTCGGCTTCGACGGCTTGGCGACACTGGCCGAAGTCTGGCTGGACGGGGACGCCATCCTCGCAAGCGACAACATGTTTCGCGCCCATGAAGTGCCGGTCACATTGCGCGGCGAACACGAACTCGTGATCCGCTGCCGCGCACTCGAACCGGAACTGGCGAAACGCAGGCCGCGTCCGCGCTGGCGCGCGCCGATGCTGGCACGCCAGCAACTGCGTTGGTTTCGCACCACCCTGCTCGGCCGCACGCCGGGCTGGTCGCCGCCCTGTCCCGCGGTCGGACCCTGGCGCGGCGTATGGCTGGAATCACGCGCACTGGAAACCGGACCGGTCAGGCTGGATGCGCGGGTAGCGGGTACACGCGGCAGCGTGTCGGCCACGGCCAAGCTGGACGCGCGGGTCGACGAGGCGCAGCTGATCGTGGAGCGCGGCAGCCAGCGTGTCAGCGCCCCGCTCGCACTGCGTGACGGCCATTGGCAGGGTTGCGCGGACATCGAAGATCCTGCGCTGTGGTGGCCGCATACACACGGCCAGCCGGCGCTGTATCGGGCATCGTTGATGCTGCATCGGGCCGCTGACGAAGTGTGCGTCGATCTCGGCGCGATCGGTTTTCGCACGTTTGAAATCGACCGCGGCGACGGCGATGATTTTCGCGTGGTCGTCAATGGCGTACCGGTGTTCTGCCGCGGTGCATGCTGGACACCGCTGGATCCGGTCACGCTGAATGCTTCGCCGGACGCAATCCGCACCGCAATCGCGCAGGCGCGCGAGGCCGGGATGAACATGTTGCGCGTAGGCGGCACCATGGTTTACGAGGACGATGTGTTCTACGACGCGCTGGACGAAGCCGGCATCCTGCTGTGGCAGGACCTGATGTTCGCCAACATGGACTACCCCGAAGATGACGACTTCGTCGCGAACGCGTTGGCCGAATTCGATCAGCAGCTCGCACGCCTGCATTCACACCCAAGCCTCACGATCCTGTGCGGCAACAGCGAGGTCGAGCAGCAGGCCGCGATGAGCGGCGCGGCGCGCATGCGCTGGTCGCCACCACTGTTCCATCGACATTTCGCCGAACGCGCTGCGGCACATGGCGTTCCGTACACATCCTCCAACGCCACCGGTGGTGCATTTCCCCATGCCGCCGACGCCGGGCCCACTTCGTATTACGGCATCGGCGCGTACCTGCGCGATTTCGGCGACCTGCGCCGGAGCCACGTGCGCTTCGCTTCCGAGTGCCTCGCCTTCGCCAATATCCCATGTGACAGCGGGCTGCCGAACGCGGCGCTGCGTGTTCATCACCCTCTGTGGAAAGCGCGCTCGCCACGTGATCCGGTCGCCGGCTCTGATTTCGACGACGTGCGCGATCATTACCTGCAACGCCTGTACGACATCGATACGGTTGCGTTGCGCAGCGTCGACTACGAGCGCTACCTCGCGCTGAGCCGCTCGACGAGCGGCGAAGTGATGGCGCGCGCGTTCGCCGAATGGCGCCGCCCGGGGTCGCCCACGCGCGGTGCACTGATCTGGTTTCTGCGCGACCTGTGGCCCGGCGCAGGCTGGGGCGTGGTGGACGCCCACGGTGATCCCAAACCCTGCTGGTACGCGCTCAAGCGCGCGCTCGCGCCCGTCACGATTGCATTCACCGATGAAGGCGTCAACGGGCTCGCGCTGCACGTCAGCAACGAACCGGCGGCGGCACTCGACGCACAACTGGAAGTCGCGCTTTACCGCAACGACGACATTCCGGTGGGGCGCGGGCAAACCGCCGTGCATGTTCCCGCGCACCGCTCGGCCACGATCTGCGCTACCAGCCTCTTCGACGAATGGCGGGATCTTGCCTGGGCCTACCGGTTCGGTCCACCGGCGGTACATGTGATCCATGCGACGCTGCTGTCGGGTGACAGCGCCCTTGCGGATGCCTTCTGGTTTCCGGCGGGACTGTGTTTCCCGCGCATCACGGATGCCGGTCTTGCGGCCGAACTCCTGCCCGGCCAATCGGTTTTGCGCATTTCCACGCGCCGTTTCGCGCAAACGGTGTCGATCCACGCTCCAGGGTATCTGCCCGCCGACAACGGCTTTCACCTTGCGCCCGGCCAGGTACGCGACGTGACGCTGCGTCCACGCGGCGATTCGGATTCCGGACGCGAGCCCGCGCGTGGCCGCATCGCTGCGCTCAACGCGGAAACCGGCGTGGGATTCGCGCTGCCGCAAGCGCCTGCGGCGACCGCTGCGAACCATCATGAATCCAGGCAATTTGAACGCAACCTTTACCCGATTGAC
>JBOHYV010000357.1:0-3039 GCA_050738135.1 Rhodanobacteraceae bacterium
TTCCTGCTGTTGTCCGACCTGGGCACGCGGTCCTACCTTCCCGAACTGGATGCTTCCAGCGCCGACGCGTTGTACGCCGACGCGCTCGACGCGTTGCTGGCGATCCAGACGCGCGCCGATCCGCACGGGTTGCCGCGTTTCGATGAACCGTTCATCACGCGCGAGCTGGAACTGCTGCCGACCTGGTTCCTGCAGCGCCACCTCGGGATCTCCATCGGGTGCGACGATTGGGACATCATTGAAGTCGCGTTTCGTCGGCTGATCGACAACGCTGTGGGGCAGCCGCAAACCTTCATGCACCGCGACTACCACAGTCGCAACCTGATGGTCGTGCCCGCGCGCAATCCCGGCATCGTCGATTTCCAGGACGCGGTACTGGGGCCGGTCACCTACGACCTCGCCTCGCTGTTGCGCGACTGCTACATCGCCTGGGACGATGCGCGCGTACGCGCCTGGGCCGACGCGCACCGCCAGCGACTGATCGACGCGGGCGCTCTGGACGCACGCGTCGAGGCCGCGCGCTGGCAGCGTTGGTTCGACCTCACGGGCCTGCAGCGTCACCTCAAGGTGCTCGGCCTTTTCTGCCGCCTGTGGTACCGCGACGGCAAGCGACAATATCTTGCCGACCTGCCGCGGGTATGGAACTACGTGCAAAACGTGGCTTCGGGATATCCGGAACTGCACGACTTTCGTACGCTGCTGCAGCGCTGGGTGGGCGAACGCGACCTGACACAGGGAGCGCCGCGATGAGCATTCCGGGCACCGCCGGCACGCGCGCTGCCGCGCGCAGCAGCTTTGCGGGCCGATCATGAAGGCGTTGCTGTTGGCGGCGGGTCGTGGCGAGCGGCTGCGCCCGCTGACGGACTCGACGCCCAAGCCCTTGCTGCGGGCCGGCGGCAAGCGGCTGATCGAATGGCATCTGGAACGGCTGGCGGCGGCCGGGGTGCGCGAGGTCGTCGTCAATATCGCCTACCTCGCCGAACGGTTTCCCGAAACGTTGGGCGATGGTTCACGCTGGGGCGTGCGGATCGAATACAGCCGCGAGGGCGCAGTGCCGCTCGAAACCGGCGGCGGCATGCTGCACGCCTTGCCGCTGCTGGGCAACGCGCCGTTCCTCGCGATCAATGCCGACACCTTTGCCGATTTCGACCTCGCGCTGCTGCCCGCAGAACCCGGTGGCGTCGCGGAGCTGGTACTGGTCCCCAACCCGCCGCAGCATCCGCAAGGCGATTTCGGCGTGGACGGGAACGGGAAACTGTTGCCGCACGCCGATTCGCCCGGCGCCCTGCGTGCGCTGACGTTCGCGGGCATCGGCGTCTACCGGCCGGAAATCCTGCACGCCTGGCAGACGATCGTCGGCGCCTCCCCGGGTGCACAGGCAAGTCCGCCGAGGTTTCCCATGGCGCCTCTGCTGCGTGCCGCAATGGCGCGCGGTGCGCTCGGCTTTCGGCTGCATCGGGGCTGCTGGACCGATGTCGGCACACCGCAGCGGCTGGCGGAGCTCGACGCGCGGTTGCGCTCCTGATCTCTCCCTCCGCCTGCGAAGAGCGGAGCGAAGTGAACGCGCACGGAGCGCGAGGGGGGATGGCTTCGGACCCGTGGTGGCGACATCCCCCGCCGCTTCGCGGCGCCCCCTTCGTTCCGAAGGGGGCAAGAACCCCTCACGCATCCGGTTCCTGCAGCAGCTCACGCAGGAACGGAATCGTGATCCGCCGCTGCGCCGCCAGCGCGGCGCGGTCAACGCGCTGCAGCAGCGCCACCAACGACGCCGGATCGCGCGGCTGGCGCGCAAACCACCAGTCCAGTACGTCATCGTCAAGACGCAGGCCGAGCCGACCACCGAGCAGACGCAACATCGCGCGGCGTCCGGCGTCGTCCAGTGGCCGCAATGCATACTGCGAACACATCGCCAGCCGCGAGACCAGATCGGGAAGCCCGAGTCCAAGTTCCGCCGGCGAGACATGGGCAGCAAACAGCATCCGCGCACGCGCGGTGCGGGCGCGGTTGTACAGATCGAACAGCGCGTGTTCGGCGCCGCCGTCGCCCACGATTGCGTGCACATCGTCGATCGCGAGCAAGCCTTCGGCCTCGATTCCCGCGATGGCCTCGCGACGCGGCGCCGGCAGCCGCCCGAGCGACACGTAGCGCGCAGGGTGATGGGCATCGATCTCGGCACGACAGGCGCCAATCAACAGGTGGCTTTTGCCGGTGCCGGCCGCGCCGTGCAGGTACAACCACGCACCGCCACCGTTCGCGATGGCGGTGACGCCTTGCAGCGCGCCGGCATTGGCTCCGGGCCAGAACGCATCGAGGCGCTGGTGCGGCGGCCAGCGCAAATCCAGAGGCATCTGGCGGATCATGGTTCGGGCGGCGGTTCCCGCTCGTCCGGCGGCCCACCCCCGGGGGCCTCGATCGATCCGCGGGACCCCGACACGATCGGAGGCCGGGGTCCCGCGTAGAGCGGGCTCGCCTCGTAGCGTCCACGCAGGAACCGCAGCAGCACCATCGCGATCGACGCCAACGGCAACGCCAGCAGGATGCCGATGAAGCCGAACAATTCGCCGAACGCCAGCACCGCGAAAATGACCGCGACAGGATGCAAGCCGATGCGATCACCCACCAGCTTGGGCACCAGGATGTAACTTTCCAGCACCGAACCGATGCCGAACACCACCAGCACCAGCACGAGGTGGAACACATCGTGGAATTGCACCAGCACCGCGATGATGCTGGCGACGATGCCGATGATGAAGCCGAGGTACGGCACGAAGCTGACCACGCCCGCGATCATGCCGATCAGCGGCCCGATCTGAAGTCCGACCAGCTCCAGCGCGACCGAGTAATAGATCGCCAGACCCAGCATCACCAGCAGCTGCCCGCGCACGAACGCACCGAGTACGCCATCGGTTTCCCGCGCGAGCCGGCGAATCGTGGCTTGCGCGTCGCGCGGCAGCAACGCGTCGACGTGCGTGACCAGCTTGTCCCAGTCGCGCAGCAGGTAGAACGTCACCACCGGCACCAGTACGAGTGCGACGCCGA
>JBOHYV010000358.1:0-2993 GCA_050738135.1 Rhodanobacteraceae bacterium
TGCCAACGGCACGCTCGGTCCGGCCGGCTACACCGTCGCGCCGGGCGACACGATGTACAGCGTCGCGTTCGCCCATGGCATGGACGTGCGTGAGCTCGCCGCGATCAACGGCATCGCCCCGCCCTACGTGATCCATCCCGGGCAGGTACTGCAGCTGAAGCCCTCGGCAACGGCCGCCGCAGCCGCAGCCGCGGGCGCGGTGCCGGGTGCCGCCGCGGCCACGACGCCGGTGGTTTCGAAGCAACCGCCTGCGCCGGTGTTCGGACCGGTCACGACACAAACCATGACCGCAAAGGGGGTCGTGCCAGCCGGCGCATCGTCCTCGAATGTCGTTGCGGCGCCGGTTGCGGGCACGCCGGCGCCCGCGGCAACGACCCCGGCGCCGCCCGTGCAACAACCCGTGGCGACGGCAACGTCCACGCCGCCTCCCGGCGCGACCCGTACCGTCGCCGGCATCCCCTGGCGATGGCCTGCCAGCGGCAAGGTGATCAACGGGTTCAGGGACGGCAGTGGGGGTGACGGTGCCGGCGTGGACATTGCCGGCCGGATGGGTGATCCGGTCCGGGCGGCTGCTTCCGGCACTGTCGTGTACAGCGGCACGGGTCTGCCGGGCTATGGTGCGCTCATCATCATCAAGCACAACGACACGTATCTTTCCGCCTACGGCCACAATCGCGAGCGGCTGGTGAAGGAAGGCCAGCACGTCGATGCCGGGCAGGAAATCGCCTTGATGGGCGCAAGCGGCGCGCCGCGGGTGGAACTGCATTTCGAGATCCGCAAGAACGGCAAGCCGGTCGACCCGCTGGATTACCTGCCGCAAAAGTAACCGCGCACGCCCGGCATGACGGCGCACGACGCGGCGTCCGGGGCGCGCATCGAAAGTTGCAGCGGCCCCGCATGGCTGGGGCCCAGAACCGATGCGGCGGTGGCCAACCCTTGCAGCCGAGTGCCTTTGAATGCGCCATTCGCCGTGCGCTCAGCCGTTGTATGCCACGGTAAGGCTTTCCGAATGGCCGAACCGGTTCCGCGCGATTGCTGCTCCAACCGGGTCGCTGCCGGACGATGGATGCAGTAAAAAAGGAGCGTCACGCATGGATGGAGCGGGTTTCAGCGTGCCGGGAGCCGCCTGGCTGACGCCGCTGGCGGTGGTCCTGGGCGCCGCCCTGGTGGGTTGGCTTGTCTGGCGGCTGGTGTTTTTCGTCTTCGAACGCGTGGCGCACGGCCGGCTGCAAACGATTGATCGGGCGATCGTGCACAACTTTCGCGCGCCGTTTGCGTTCGTGCTTCCTTTTTGCGGAGCGTTGATCGCGGTGGCAGTCGTCCGGATTCCCGTGTCCCTGTACGCGTCCGCCTCGCACGGCATCGTGATCGTCCTGATCGGTCTTGCGGCCTGGCTTTTGATGCGCTCGGTCGACGCGGTGGGCGACGTGGTCGCCGCGCGTCATCCGGTGGATGTCGCCGACAATCTTTATGCGCGAAAAATCGAAACCCAGTTCAAGGTCATGCGTCGTGTCGCGGCGATCATGGTCGGGCTCGTTGCCTTGGGGGTGATGCTGATCACCTTTCCCCGTGCACGCGCGCTCGGTACCACGATGTTTGCATCGGCCGGCGCCGCCGGACTGGTGTTGGGCCTCGCGGCGCGCCCGGTGTTGACGAACGTGTTTGCCGGGATCCAGATCGCGTTCGCACAGCCGATACGCCTGGAAGACTCGGTCGTCGTCGAGGGCGAGTGGGGGTGGATCGAGGAAATCAATGCCACCTACGTGGTGGTCCGGATCTGGGATCTGCGCCGCCTCGTCCTGCCGATTTCCTATTTCATCGAGAAGCCATTCGCGAACTGGACGCGCACGACCGCCAACCTGCTCGGCACCGCCTTCATCTACGCCGACTACACGGTGCCCATCCAGGCGGTGCGCGACGAACTGGAACGGATCCTCAAGGAGGACGAACTGTGGGACGGCTTTGCCTGGGCGCTGGACGTGACCAACCTCACCGAGCACGTGGTCGAAATGCGCGCGATGGTGAGCGCCGCAAACGCAGGCAACACCGTGAACCTTCGCCGTCACGTCCGCGAGAAACTCGTGACCTTCCTGCAGCACGATTATCCCGAGTGCCTGCCACGTACCCGGGTGGAACTCGCTGCGCCGCGGGCCGACAGCAGAGCGGGTCAAACGTCCGGGGCGGGTGGAGACAAACCGGCTGCGTAGGGTCGGTGCAGGAGGCGTTGCGGGGCCGCGCGCGGCCCTGCGTCGATCGGTGAACGGTGCCCGCGCCACTACGCCAGGATGAACGCCGCGACCACGTTGCGGCGTTCACTGGCCAGGATGTCCCAGGTGCGCGCGACGGCGGCGTTGTCCATCACCTCCACGCCGATGCCTTGCTGCAGGAACGCGGCCAGCACGGCTTGCGACGGAAATTGCTGGCGTGCGCCGGTGCCGAGGAGTACCACGTCGGGTTTCAGCGCGAGGATGGGCTGCACTTGTGCGGGCGTCATCGCCGCGACATCGGTCACGAGCCAGTCCTCGATGACACGGTCGCGCGCCAGGATGAGGCTGGCGGTGAAGCGGCGGTCGACGATCACCACGGTACGTGCGTCGGCACGGCGCACGAACAGGTAATCACGTGGGCGTTCGAGATTCAGTTCCATGTGGACTCCTTCCATCCATGATTTCGCGCGGCCGATTGCGGCGATTCAAAGGTCACGGTCATGTCATGGATCGGCCGGACCAAAATGGATTCTGGGTTCCGTTCCGATGAAGCCGGAACGGCCCCGGAATGACGAGAGGGTAGGACCTGTGCCGGACTCCCGAGCCCGAGCCCAAGCCCCGAGTCCCGAGTCCCGAGTCCCGAGTCCCGAACCTAACGTGGCAACGCAATCCCGGGCTGCTCGTCATTGCGCCGGTACAGCACAGCGACGTGTCCGATCGCCTGCACGGTTTCGGCGCGGCTCGACCCGGCCAACTTCGCAAGTTCGGCTGCGCGCGCGGCGCGGT
>JBOHYV010000359.1:0-2990 GCA_050738135.1 Rhodanobacteraceae bacterium
ATTGGGGCGCGGGGTTGCACGTCCGGCGCGCGACAGGCACGGATGGAACGCGAATTGCGGGTGCCGATGCGCGAACGCCTCGAACTCCTCGCCGTACAGAAGGTCCTGTTCGTTGCGTGCGCCGTACAGCAGGGCGAAACGGCAGTCGCGCGCGTTGAGCAGCTTTTCGATCGTCGGCAACATTGCACGGTACGGCGTGATGCCGGTGCCGGTTGCGATCAGCAGATAGCGCCGGTTGGCGTCGCCTTCCATCAGGCAAAAGCGCCCGTAGGGTCCGCTGGCCTCGATGCTGCCACCCGGTTCGAGATTCTGGAACAGCCGGGTGGCGGCGCCGCCGTCAACGTAGGACACCGCCAGCTCCAACCGCTCGACCATGCCGGAACCGTCCGCGGGCGTGCCGACCGAGTAACTGCGTTTGGTGGGTTTGCCGTCGTCGTAGCTGAAGTGGACCTGGATGAACTGACCGGGCGTGAACGCGAATGGCGTGCCGTCGGCACGCTCGAAAGCGAAGTGCCGCACGCTGGGCGCCAGGATCCGACTGTCGGCGAGTTTGAGTTGGAAGTGTTCGATCATCGTGCAGGGAAGGGTGGCTGATGGTTGCGGCCTTCGGGAAGCCCGCCGTTCAACATGGGGTCGCACAGGCGAAACTTCTATAATACGGGATGCTCGCCGATTCCGGTTCGCCCACGCTTTCCCGACCCATGCCCCCCGTCCCGCCCTCCGGCGCTGCCCCGGCGCTCGAAGTCGTTGATTTGCGCAAGACCTACTCCAACGGCGTCGATGCCCTGAAGGGCGTGTCGCTGAAGGTCGCGCAGGGCGATTTCTTTGCGCTGCTCGGCCCGAATGGCGCGGGCAAGTCGACCCTGATCGGGATCCTGTCGTCGCTGGTCAATCCGAGTTCAGGCGACGCGCGCGTGTTCGGCTTGTCCATCCATGCGGACCGCGGCGGGGTGATGCATCAGATCGGGTTGGTGCCGCAGGAAATCAACTTCAACCAGTTCGAGACACCATTCGACATCTGCGTCAACGTCGCGGGTTTCTATGGCATCCCGCGCGCCATTGCCAGGCCACGCGCAGAAAAGTATTTGCGCGAGTTGCGCATCTGGGACAAGGCTTTTCAGGCCACGCGCATGATGTCGGGCGGCATGAAGCGGCGACTGATGATCGCGCGCGCGATGATGAACGAGCCGCGCCTGTTGATCCTCGACGAACCCACCGCGGGCGTGGACATCGAGATTCGCCGCTCGATGTGGCATTTCATCACCGGCATCAATCGCGCGGGCACCACGGTGATCCTGACCACGCATTATCTCGAAGAGGCCGAGCAGCTTTGCCGCAACATCGCGATCATCGACCACGGCGACATCATCGAGGATACCTCGATGCGGCGATTGCTTTCCAAGCTGGACGTGCAGACGCTGGTGCTGGACGTTCGCGAGGTGCTCGATGGTCTGCCGACGATAGCCGACGTCAGGCTGACGGTGGTCGATGAGCACACGCTGGAAGCGCTGATGCCGAGCACCCACGACCTCAACGCGCTGTTCGGTGCGCTCACCATGGCGGGGATCACGGTTACTTCGATGCGCAACAAGACCAACCGGCTGGAGGAATTGTTCGTGCGACTGGTGGAACGCAACGGAGACGGGGGAGCGGGATGAACGACCTCGCGCGCGACCAGGTTCCGACGATGGCGTCGGAGTATCGGAGATCCGCACGCCTGCGCGCCAATGGCGTAGCGCTGTACACCGTTGCCCGCCGCGAGGTGCGCCGGATGCTGCGGATCTGGACCCAGACGCTGGTGCCGCCGGCGATCACGATGACCCTGTATTTCGTGATCTTCGGCAAGGTGATTGGCAGCCGGGTCGGCAGCATGGATGGCTTTCCCTACATGCAGTACATCGTGCCGGGCCTGGTGATGATGAGCATCATCAACAACTGCTATGCGAACATTACTTCCAGCTTCTTCGGTTCCAAGTTCGGCCGCTACGTCGAAGAGTTGCTGGCATCGCCGATGCCGAGCTGGGTGGTGTTGACCGGTTATGTCGCCGGCGCGGTGCTGCGCGGCCTGCTGGTCGGCATCATCGTGTTGGGGATCGCGCTGTTCTTCACTTCGCTGCATGTTGCGCACCCGCTGGTCGCGATCACCACGGTGATCCTGGGCGCGACGATCTTCGCACTGGCGGGGTTCATCAACGCGATGTTCGCCAAACGCTTCGACGACATTGCGATCGTGCCGACCTTCGTGCTGGCGCCGTTGACCTATCTCGGTGGTGTGTTCTATTCCGTCAACATGCTGGGCTCGCCCTGGCGCGAAGTTTCACTGGCCAACCCCATCCTGTACATGGTCAACGCGTTCCGCTTCGGCATTCTGGGTGTGGGCGACGTGCCAGTGTGGGTTGCCTACCTGGTGATGCTGGCGTTCGTGATCGGATTGGGCGCGGTGGCGTTGTGGTTGCTGCACAGGGGCGTGGGGTTACGTTCGTGACCATGGCGCCGTGATCAACCCCGAGGGAAGGGGTCGCTGCATAGGCAATGGGGGGATGTTCTCCCGCGTCGAAAAGCCACCTCCCTCGATGCGGAAGGGCGGAGAAAACCTCGCCCACTACGCAAGCGCAAGGGGGAGGAAAACCGTCACCGCTCGCCGCAAGCGCGTAAGATCGCCCGCATGAAGGTCGCGTTTGCCCTCGTCGTGGTCCTTGGCTGTGCGATCTGGGGTGCGAATGCCCGTGCGCAGGTGTACCGATGCACCGCCGCCAATGGCAGCGTGAGCTTTCAGGATCACGCCTGCGGACATGGGCAGCGGCAGAAGATCATCGACGTGCCGAGTCGTGCACCACCGGGCTACGTGCCGCCGCCCATGGCCGCCACCGCGCCGCCTGCCGCCAGCGCAGGGGCGCTGCCGGCGCCGACGTACGTTCCGTTACCGCCGCCATTGCCGATGCTGTATGCCTGCGTCGGCGCGGTGAACGGCAAGCATTATCTGGCGAGGA
>JBOHYV010000360.1:0-2985 GCA_050738135.1 Rhodanobacteraceae bacterium
CGCTGTTTTCACCTTCGCGCAGCAGGGTGAGCGTGAGCGCGTCGGCCCACGCGTTTTCCAGCAGCGCGCGCACCAGCGGCGTGGTCTTGTGTCCCGCGAGGCGTTTTGCGATTGCGGCGGCGGCGGCGGTACGCGCGTCGCGCAGGCGGTCACGTCCCTGCGCGGCTTCGACCTGGCGGCGTTCGGAGATTTCCGCGCGTCGTGTGAGCAGCCGGAGGTGCGAGTCGAGGTCGTTCGCTTCGCGCTCGATGATTCCGATGTCGCCCTTGAATTCCGTGGCGACGCGTTCGACTGACCGTTGCAGCCGCTGGTTCAGGGCGGCGTCGAAATGGTCGTCGCTGCGGTCGAGCCACAGGTTGGCGGTTTCGAGCACCAGGTTCAGCAGCCGTCGCGCCGGATGGTTGCGGACGGTGAAGAAATCGCTGTCGGAAAGTGCCACGCGCAGCAACGGCACTTGCAGGTTGGCCAGCAGCTGCTGCGCGATGCCCTCGGTGCGGGTTTCGGTGATCAGCTGGTCGTAGAGCAGCCCGATCAGGTCCAGTGCATCACGGTGCTCGGGTTGCAGCCGCACTTCATTGCCGTGGGATGCGCGGCGAAGTTCGGCGATCACGTCACCCGCCAGGCGTTCTCCAGGCTGCGGGGCGCCGGCCTTGCGCGAAGGCAGCGCCTGCAACGCGGACAGCGCCTCCTGCAATTCAGGCATCGACGCAAGTTGCGCGGATTGTGCAACCGCAGCTTCGGCTTCCGGGTGCAACGCGTGGCGACGCGCACCCAGCAGGTTGTGCAGTTCACCCATCGGCGCCGCCGGTGCCGTGAATTCGACCGCCGGTGACATGGGTACCGGATCGTTCGGGGATTCGGGTGCTGCAGCCTCGGCCTGCGCCGTGCGCGGGCTGGATGCAGCGCGTCGCGGCAGGTAACTGCGCAGGTCGGGCAGGATACCGGATGTTTTCAAGTGCTCGTTGAGGCGTCCGTACAACGATTCGGCCGCACCGAACAGGCGGCGATCGCACAGCCGGTAGAACAACAGGCGGTGTTCGCGCAGCATGCCCAGATCGATTGCGGCCTCGCCCAGCACGCTGGCCAGGGTGTGGGGCCCGGGCGGCAGGGTTTCGCTTTCCAGTGGGGGTGTCGCCAGCAGTACCGCGTAGCGATGGCACAGATCGAAGATGGCATTGCCGGCATGCAGCTCGGTGCGGGTGGACAAGTCGTCCAGCGCCATGGTTTCGTCGAACTCGAGGGGATCGATCAGCGACAGGTCTTCGCTGCGCGTGCCGTTTGACCGCGTGGTTTCGGGCTGCGGCTGGCCCACGCCCGCGAACTGGCGTTCCAGCAGCATCATCAGCTGGCCCTGAAAGCGTGGTCGGGCACGCTTGACCTCCGTCAGCGCTTCCATGGCTTCGTGTTGCGCCTGGCCACCGCTGGACTGCTGGGCGATGCGGAACAGCTCGTGCTCGAGGTCGTCCAGGACATTGCGCAGCAGCGGCTCCAACAGGCCACCGCATTCGGTCAGTTGTTGCGCCAGCAGATGTCTGGCGCGTGGCGCCAGGTCGCTGCGGTCAGCGAGTGTCGGCATGGTCGGTTGCGTATCCATCGAGTCCCCGGCGGATTTGCATGCAGGCCCCCCTGCCAGCAAACTTACCCGTACGGCCGGATTCTATGCAAGCACGGCGTAAAGTGCCATGGTTGCCGTCACAGTCACTCGTCGCAGGTTTTGACCCGCGCGGAAATTGCGGCGCCGTTCACCTCCACGTCCACCTGCATCGGCTGGCAGCAGACCGGGCAATCCTCGATGTAGGCGGTGGAGCCCGCCGACGCATCCACGCTGAGTTCGATGGATTCCCCGCAGTACGGACAGACCACCGGGATGCTCTCAAGCATGTCGGTGCCCCGGTTTTGGGGAGGGCAGAAAAGTTTCGATCAGGTCGTTGAGGAAACGCTGACCACGTGGCGTGGCTTGCAGGCGATCGGGAGTGCCGGTCAGCAACCCACGTGTGCATGCGTCGCGCAGCGGGGCTGCGATGGAGGACATCGGCAGGCCGGTACGGACGAGGAAATCCTGCACGGCCACGCCCTCGTTCAGGCGCAAGACATTCAACATGAACTCGAAGGATAGTTGGTCGGCAGTGACGGTTTCGTCGCCGCCGACGCGGTAGGGCGTGGCGGCGCTTTGCAGGTACGCGTGCGGTGACCTCACTTTCCAGCGACGTCGGACCGCGAGTGCGGGGTTCCCGATTGCCCGGACCACGCAAAAATCTTCATCATTGTTCCGGACCGGCCCGCGCAGCGGGCGCGATCCGGCATGACGGTCGGGTGCGTTGGATGGCGCGTGGTTTTTCGGTCCCTTGTCCTTGGTCCCCGGCCCCGAGATTTTTCCATGCGCCCCCGCGCCGATGCCGAGGTAGTCGCCGAACCGCCAATAGTTGAGGTTGTGCCGGCAGCGCTGGCCAGGGAGCGCGTAAGCCGACACTTCGTATTGCGCGAATCCTGCCTCTGCGAGCCGCGCCTGACACGCTTCCTGCATGTCCCATGCCGCGTCGTGATCGGGCAGTGGCGGCGGGCGTTTCGCGAACGGCGTGCCGGGTTCCAGCGTCAACTGGTAATGCGAGACATGCGTGGGGCGCAGCGCGATCGCGCGTTCGATGTCGCACAACGCGCCGTCGAGTCGCTGGTTGGGCAACGCGTACATCAAATCCAGGTTGATGTTGGCGTACCCGGCATCCCGCGCGAGTTCCACTGCCGCCTCGGCTTCGGCGGCGGAATGGATGCGGCCCAGCGCGCGCAGTTTGTCGTCGTCGAAACTCTGGATGCCGAAGCTGATGCGGTTCACGCCGGCCTCGAGGTAACCCTCGAAGCGGCCGTGTTCGACCGTGCCGGGGTTGGTTTCAAGCGTGACCTCGCAATCGCGTGCGAATGCGATCCGTTCGGAAGCACCGCCCAGGATCGCGGCGATCGAAGCCGGTGCAAACAGGCTGGGCGTGCCAC
>JBOHYV010000361.1:0-2977 GCA_050738135.1 Rhodanobacteraceae bacterium
GCGCGCCGCGGCGTCATGCAACGGCGCGGGGGGAAGCCCCACTTCGACGCCGGCCATCCCTGGCCTCGGACATGCGGCGCTTGCCCTGCCGTTCGGCTGCGCGCCGCGGCGTCATGCGACGGCGCGGGGGAAAGCCCCACTTCGATACCGGCCATCCCTGGCCTCGGACATGCGGCGCTTGCTCTGCCGTTCGGCTGCGCGCCGCGGAGTCATGCAACGGCGCGGGGGGAAGCCCCACTTCGATACCGGCCATCCCTGGCCTGTGCCTTCGGGCTGACCCGCGATCCGGGTTGGCTTGACATACGTTTGATGCAAATCATGCGTGGCATCCGCGAACGCAGGAAACTAAGCGGCATGAATACTGAATCAATGCAGGCCGACGAAGCGCGCATCGGTCAGGCGCGTGCGCATGCGGCACGGCGCCGCATCGGCGAAGCCGAGGCGATCTATCGCGAGGTGCTGGAATCGGCGCCGGACACGCCCGAGGCGTTGAACTTCGTCGCAATGTGCGCGTTGTCGCGCGGCGATTTCGCGTCTGCACAACCCGACTTGGAACACGCCGCACGCATCGATCCCACCGAGCCGGAAATCTGGAAGAACCTCGGCATCGTGCATCTGGCGCAGCAGCATGGCGACGACGCGCTGGATGCATTCGATCGGGCGTTGGGGCTGGAACCGATGCATTTCGCCGCGCGCCTGCATCGCGGCGCCGCATTCGAACAACTCGGCCGCAGCGACGCCGCCACCGCCGCCTATTTCGGTGCGCTGGCCGTCGCACAGAGTCGCGGCAAGTGGCGTAACGACGTGACGACGCCCCCGGACCTCAGGCCCGCGGTGAGGCACGCGATCACATTCCTCGACGCGCACCGCAAGCCGGTCTTCATGGAACTGCTGCAGCCGCTGCGCGAGCGATACGGCACGACGTCACTAGCGCGGATCGAGCAGGGCCTCGAGATTTATCTCGGCGCCCGCGAGGCGCATTATCCCGATGCCCGCCAGCTGTGCACGTTCTTCCACGTGCCCGGCCTTGCCGCGCAGCCGTACCATCCGCGCGAACGGTTTGCCTGGCAGGACGCGCTTGAAAGGCACGCCGCCGTGGTTCGCGAAGAGTTGCGCGGCGTGCTGGCGCAACCGATGGGCATCGAGCCGTGGCCCGGCACACACGACGACGAACGGCTGGCACAGCAAGATCTGGCCGGAGGTACCGGCGGAAATGCGCAAGCGTTTTTCTTCCATCGCCACGGCCGGCGCTGGGAAACGAATGCGCAGCGCTGCCCGCGCACCATGGAGATCCTGAATTCGCTGCCCTTGTTGCACATCCGCGACCACGCACCGCAAACGCTGTTCTCGATGCTGGCGCCGGGAGCGCATGCCGGGAAGCGCCACGGCATCACCAACGCCCGCCTCGTTACCCAGCTCCCGCTGATCGTCCCCGGGAATTGCGCGATCCGCGTCGGCGGCATCGAACATGCGTGGCGTGAAGGCCAATGCGTCACTTTCGACGACAGCTTCGAACACGAGGCCTGGAACCATGGCGACGCGGCGTGTGCCGTGCTGAGCCTGGATTCGTGGCACCCCGATCTGGCGACGCCTGAACGCGAGGCCCTCGCGGTGCTGTTCGGAGGCATCGACGACTTCCACCGGGCCGCGAAGGTGGGCATACCGCCTCGCGATTGAAGCCTTCACCCGTCGGCATGGACGGGGCTCACGCGATGTTCGGCATCCAGCCCGCGCCGATCGCAATCAGCAACGCCGCGCCCAGCGCGATACGGTAGATCGCGAACGGCGTGAAACGATGCGTGCGGATGTAACGCAGCAGCCACTTCACCGCGATGAACGCCACGATCAGCGACACCACGAAACCGACCGCCAGCGCGCTCCAGTCCTGGTGAGCCGCACCGCCGTCTTGCAGTGCCTTCAGCAGCAGGTAACCGGTTGCGGCGTACATCGTCGGGATGCCGACCAGAAACGCGAACTCGGTCGCCGCCGGGCGGTTGGACGTGCCGAACAACATCGCCGCGAAAATCGTCGCGGCCGAACGCGAGGTGCCGGGGAAAATCCCGGCCACCATCTGCGCAATGCCCACCAAGATCGCGACCGGCCACGTCACCCGTTCGCGATCCGGCATGCGCGCGGCGATTTGTTCCGCGCCGATCATCCAGAAGCCGCCGATGATCAGCGCCCACGCAATCGGCGTGATCGTGACCGGCAGCTTGAAACCGTGCTTCACCGCGATGTAACCGAGTACGGCTGTGATCAGGAACGCGACGATCAGTTTCAGCAGGTAGTCACGCGTGTCGGCGTCGCGCCAGCGCGTCAGCAATTGCCAGATGCGCTGCCAATACACCATTGTGATCGCCAGGATCGCGCCGGCCTGGATACCGACATTGAACAGGTCTGAACGTTGCCCCAGCCAGTGCTCGGCGATCAACAGGTGCCCGGTCGAGGAAATCGGCAGGAACTCGGTGATGCCCTCGATGATCCCGAGGATGACGACGCGGATCAGGTCATGCATGGGTCGCGCGCTTCAGGCAAAGTTGCGCAAGTGTACGCGGGCGGCATGGCCCGCGCAGGGCTGTGCACGTCACCCATCGGGGTTGACCCCGCGGGTGCACGGCGTAATATCCGGGGTTCAGAGGGCCTTGATGAAATTGCGAACGCTGCTGTCGTGCGCCTTGACCGCCATGCTGCTGAACGCATGCACGGCGTTCGGCGCCAGCGGTCTGTCACCGCAACAGGCCGCGCAACACATCGGCGAAACCGCGACGGTGTGCGGCACCATCGCCAGCAGCCACTACGCCGCGGACAGCGACGGCCAGCCCACCTTCATCAACCTTGGCAAACCCTATCCCGACCCGATCTTCACCATCGTGATCTTCGGCGATTATCGCAGCAAGTTCTCCACGCCGCCCGATTCCTGGACCGGCCGCGTGTGCGCGACGGGGCGCATCAGCGAGTACCACGGCAAACCCGAGAT
>JBOHYV010000362.1:0-2975 GCA_050738135.1 Rhodanobacteraceae bacterium
CATGCTGGCGTTGCACGGCGAGCCGGTGGTCGCGAGGGTGGTGGCGGCGCTGCGGCCGCAATGCGATGAGGTTTTGATCGTCGCCAATCGCAACGAGGCGGATTATTCGCGCCATGCGCGGGTGATTGGCGATGAAATCCGGGGCAATCCCGGCCCCCTGGCTGGCGTCGCGGCGGCACTGGCCCTGGTCGCCGAGACAGAGGCCGCGGCGTTTCATGACTGCCGCTGGCTGCTGACCACACCGGTCGATTGTCCGGATCTTCCAGACAACCTGTTCGCACGCCTGCATGCCGCGCTGGATGCAGCGCCGAAGGCGTCCTGCGCTTACGCACGCGACGAGCACAGGCTGCAACCCCTGTTTGCCCTGTACTCATTGCGCAACCGCGGTATCTTGCTGGAATCCGTGCGTCGGGCGGCAGGCCTGCACGCGTCGGCCCTGCGCTGGCACCTCGAACTGCACGCGCTGGAGGTCGATTTTCGCGACCGCACGGACGCGTTCCGCAATCTCAACGCGCCCGGGGATTTCCAGGAGTACGAGCGCACCCATGGCAAATCCTGATTATCCGGTTCGCATCGGCCTCGAACGGGCACTGGAAATCGTCGCCGCTTGTGCAGCTCAACACCGGATGCCGATCGAGACGGCCGCGCTCGCCGATGCGCAGTGGCGCATACTCGCCGAACCCATCCGCGCACCGCACCCGTTGCCGCCATTTGCCAATTCGGCGATGGACGGCTTCGCGCTGCGCGGCCGCGATCTTCCGGCGGAAGGCAAACGGGCATTCGCGTTGGTTGGTGAAGTGTTCGCGGGCGCGGCTTCGGCGCCTGCCATCGGCGCAGGCGAATGTGTACGCATCACCACCGGCGCGCCGATGCCTGCGGGTGCCGATACCGTCGTGGTCAAGGAGAACGCCACGCTTGTCGATGGCCACGTCACCCTCGATGCGGGCGAGAAGGCCGGCGCCAATGTGCGCGCGGCCGGCGAGGATTACGCCGAAGGTGACCTTGCGTGCGAAGCGGGCACGCGGCTGGACGCGGCTCGACTCGCAGTGCTCGCCGCGCTCGGCATTGCCGAGGTCCCGGTACGGCGCAAACCGCGCATCGCGGTAATCGCCACCGGCGACGAATTGGTGCAGGCCGGGCAAGCGCTCGGATTCGGACAGATCCACGAATCCAATGCCGTGATGCTGGCCGCGCTGTCGCGTGAATCCGGCCTGCAGGTCGTGGTGCAAAACCGGGTGCGTGATGATCCCGACGCGTTGCGAGCTGCGCTGCCGGAAGCCGCAGCCGACGCCGACATCATCGTCACGAGCGGCGGCGTGTCCGCGGGCGAAGCCGATCACCTGCCGCGGGTGCTTGCCTCCATCGGCGAGACCTGCTTCCACAAGGTTCGCCTGAAGCCCGGCATGCCGACCTTGTTCGGGCGGATCGGTGCGTGTTTGTATTTCGGCTTGCCGGGCAACCCGGTCGCGTCGGCGGTGACGTTTCGCGTATTCGTGGGTTTCGCCGTGCGCGCGATGCTCGGCGTCGGCACCGTTCCGGTGCCCGACCGCGCGCGGCTCGATGCGCCGTTGCGCAAGCGCCACGCGCGCGCCGAGTTCCTGCGTTGCCGGCTGCACCGCGATGATGACGGTATCCAGTGGGCCGTGCCGCATGCAAAGCAGGGTTCGGGCATGCTGCGCGGCCTTGCGGAATCGGACGCACTGGCGTTGTTGCCGGAAGGGGAAATGGAATACCAGCGTGGCGACATCGTGATGCTGTGGCCCGGCTGACGCGCGATAATGCGCGCATGACCATTCGCGAAATTTCCCCGCACGAGGCCCGGCAACGCCAACAGGGCGGTGCGTTGCTGCTGGACGTGCGCGAACCGTACGAACACGCGACCGGAATGGCAGCGGGAGCGCTGGCGCTGCCGCTCGGTGAAGTTCCGCAGCGCATCGGCGAGGTCGCCCCGGATCGCTCCCGCGAAATACTCGCCATTTGCGCACACGGTCCGCGTTCGATGCGTGCCGCGGCGGCTCTGCAGCAACTCGGGTATTCGGATGTCGTGGCCGTCGCGGGGGGCACCACGCGCTGGATCGAAGCCGGCCTGCCGATTGCCAAGCCCGGCGGCGACGACGACTTCTACGACCGCTACTCGCGCCATCTGCAGTTGCCCGAAATCGGCGAAGCCGGACAGCGCAAGCTGGAATCGGCGCGCGTCGTGGTGTTGGGTGCGGGCGGCCTGGGTTCCCCGGCAGCTTTTTATCTCGCCGCGGCGGGCGTCGGCACGCTGGTGATCGCCGACGACGACGTGGTCGAGCGCAGCAACCTGCAGCGCCAGATCCTGCATACCGACGGTCGCGTCGGCGCTTCCAAACTGGAATCCGCCGCAACCGCACTGCGCGCGCTCAATCCGCGGGTGAACATCGAAGGCCTGTCCGAACGGGTCACTTCAGCCAACGTGGAGAGGCTGCTGGGCGGCGCCGACGTGGTGCTGGATGGTGCCGACAACTTTCCGGTGCGTTATCTGCTGAATGACGCTTGCGTGAAGCTCGGTATCCCGTTGGTGTACGGCGCGGTGCAGCGTTTCCAGGGCCAGGTGAGCGTGTTCGATGCGGGGCGCCGGCGGGGCAGGGCACCCTGCTACCGCTGCCTGTTTCCGCAACCACCTGCGCCGGCGGATGCGCCCAATTGTTCCGAAGCCGGCGTACTCGGCGTGCTGCCAGGCGTGATCGGCCTGTTGCAGGGCACCGAAGTGCTGAAGCTGATTCTCGGCATCGGCACACCACTGACCGGCCGGGTGCTGATGTTCGATGCGCTGGCAATGCGCTTCCACGAGACGCTGCTCGCACCCGATCCGGAATGCCCGGTGTGCGCCGCGGGCAGGGCGTTTTCCGGCTATGTGGATTACGAAAAGTTTTGTGCAGGGTAGGGCGGGCATTGCCCGCCGCGTATTGCGCCATTGGACCATCGGCGGACGAACCTCCCTCCTGTGC
>JBOHYV010000363.1:0-2943 GCA_050738135.1 Rhodanobacteraceae bacterium
GCGTCTGTTCGGTTTTCTTGATGAATGCGTGCAGGATCACGATGTGCTGGCCGATAGTGGTGCAGTAGAACGCGCGTCCAATGCCTTCGCGGCCTTTGGCGCGAATCTCGAACAACCCGCCGCCCATCGCGCGCGTATGTGGCAAACCCAAATCCGGCCCGTACTCCCGCATCATCCTTGCGATGCGGTTGAAACTGGCGAGCACGCCATCCGGTCACGCTTCGATGAGCTTTGCAACCTTGGCGTTGTAATAGCTGAATTGCCACGCGGGCATTATAGCATCCGTGTTATGACAATTCAGCTTGCCTTGCGCTTGATCGACACGATCTTCGCACCAGTGCCGGTCAGCAGGCGGTGCAAGGTGTCCAGGGCAGTGCGTGTTTGCGGCAAGTAATCGTGCCGATCGTAGTGGCGTTCCTGCACGCCGCCCAGCCCGTGCGATTGTAGGTGCGCGCGAACGTCGCGCGATACGCCCGCATCCGCGAGGCGGGTCTCGACGGTGCGACGCAGATCTCCCGGTGTGAATGGTCCGCCGGGAAGCTCGCCAGCGGTCTGCATGGCCTCGACTACGGCGCGCACCCGGTCGCGAATCGAGAAATAGGACGCGCCCGATTGACCGGCGGTGACAGTGAACAGGTGCGGACCCAGCGCACCGCCTTGCATGTCACGTATCGCATCGGTGGCGGATGCGATCAGTGGTACATGATGCTCGCGCGGCGTTGCACGGCGGCCTTTGGTATCCAGCAAGCGGACGGTTTTGGTATCGGCGTCGTAGTCGGCTTGCGTGATGCGCGTCAGCTGCTCGACGCGCTGGCAGCCGGTCAATAAGTGGAACCGCAGCGCCGCGTAGTCCGGCACATCTCGGATCCGCTTCCAGTAGTAACGCAGTTCGGCCAAGCTCAGCGCCCGGTTGCGGAACTTGTTCGCGCCTTCGATCGGCGTCAGGTCACGCGCGGGGTTCGCAGTGACGCGCAGCGCTCGCAGCGCTGGCAAAGCCGCCGCGTTGTGCCGCGCTTTCATGCCCGCAGCGTACGCCGCGCGCAAGTACGCTCGCACCTTTTCCGCTTGGCGTTTGTGGCCGTGTTCGTTCGGCAACGCCAGGATGGCCAGCAAGTCGTCGGCGGTCACGTTCGCAAGCGGTGCGGCCCATAGCTTTGGCCATGCGTCGCAGACGTGGTGGAACAGCTCTGCCCGCACACTGCGAGCGCTCGCCTTGCCGTTTCGTTCCAATTGGTCCGCGTAGGCGATCAGAAGCGCCCCAAGCGTGCGCTGGCGCCTGGCGGCTTCCGCATCCTTCGCAGTCTGTTCGGCAGCGTCTTTCGCCTTGCGCTCACGTTCCCTTTCACGTTCCCCGGCGGCCAGTGCCTCACGCAAGTTCCGTTCGCCGTTCTTGTAACGCTTGCGCCAGTCCGCCGCTTTGGCCTTCGCTTCATCCAGCTTCACGCCATCCTTGCCGTTTTGGTGGAACCGCCCCAGCGGCAAGTCATCGGTGGTGCCGTCGCTGCGGCGATAGCGGAAGTAGAAACGCACGCCCTTGGTGCTGCCCTTGGCGCGCAGCTGGCCCTCGTTCCTGGCGGATTCGGAAAGCCACTTGCCCGGCTTCAGCGCTTCAAGTCCTTTCACTGTCAGTGCCACGTTCATGCTCCTGCGATGGTCCCAAAAAAGGGCCTTTCCAAAAAAGTCCCCACAAAGTCCCCATTGCGCGGAGGATGGCATGAAATGACTCTGGATGCTACAGGTGGCTAACCATAAGGTTTTACAATGACTTAGCTTTTTTGGTGGACGGCATGGAACCTCGCAAAACGCCGTTTTAGTGGACTTTTAATCCTCTGGTCGAAGGTTCGATCCCTTCACGGCCCACCATTCTTGCAGTAACTGGGGCGAACCCGGACGCGGCCCGACCCGCCGGGTTGACAGCGCCTTGGTGTCCAGGTGCGCCGCCCACGAAGGTTCCTGGGCTGCCCGATCCGGGCTTCCAGCCCCCGCGGGTGTTTGGAGTCGGCCGCATCTATTTGAATGGCTTGAGCATGTCATCCAGGTAATCCGGCGTGCCCTTGCTGCGTACCAGGTGCGCGTACTTGAAGCCACCATAGTAGGGGATGCTCACCGTCTTGTACTGGTTGCCATCCTGCACCAGCAACTGGACCGGAGTGTGATCCTTGTGCGCGGCCTTGACGGCGTCGACAAGCTCATCCCGCGTGTAGCTTTTGCCGTTGATGGCGACAATCGTCATCCCGGGCGTGAGGCCCGCCTTGAACGCAGGGCCGTTCCAGCGCACGCCGAACAGCTCGCCTTTTTCCGACGGCGACAGGCCGATGGAGTAGTCGAGATAGGGAACGCGCACGAAGCGGCGCATCTTGGGGGGAATCTTGTTCTCAGGCTGCTTGGGCGGCGTGCTGTTGTACACGACGTTCCAGCCTCCGAGCTGGATGCCGTTCTCGGGCAAGTTGGGGCCCGTGTAATCCAGCCGCGTACGCAGGAATTTGGCCCAGTCGTAGGGCTGCACCTTGTTGAGGGCATCGACGACATCCTGGAATGTATACGTCCTGGTGACGTAGCTACCGTTGTCCATGCCGTAGAACGACCTGAGGAAGTTGTTCAACGAATGCGCGTTGTGGCTCAACTGCCGGATCTTCATGTCCACGTTCAGCCACAGCAACCAGCCTTCCTGGTAGAAGTCCGTGCCGCGGCGGTAACCGAACCAATCGCGACTTTCCTTGTAATAGCTGACGATACCCCCCGTGGCGGTATCCTGCAGCGAACGCCAGGTCCGGCCGGGCGTATGTTCCAACCGCACTGCCGTTCGCAACAGCGCCTTGCGGTACATCTCGGGCGTCCACAACCCTGCACGCGTTGCCTGCACGTGCGCCAGGTACGCGGTAAGGCCTTCGTATACCCACAACAGGTTGTCCTGCATGGGCACGTTGAAGTTGGGTGTCCACA
>JBOHYV010000364.1:0-2935 GCA_050738135.1 Rhodanobacteraceae bacterium
TTTCGATCAATTCGTCATTCCTGGTTCAACCCCTCAAGGGGTGTGGGAGCACGCCCACAACCGATCTGGATATATCCTGCAGCTATCCGATTTCGGGAACAGCCCTGCAGATCGGCGCGTCGAAGACGGTGTCAGTACCCGAGCCGGGTGAGCTCGGTCTGCTGGGCCTTGGCTTGGGCTTTCTGGGCTTGCTGGTCTGGCGGCGCCGCAAAGAGGATGACAAGCGCGCATAAAGGGTAGACACCCCAAGCATGCGCCTTGACGATCAATGGCGCCGCTTCCAAAGCGGCGCCATTTTTTTTCAGGCGCTGCTTGCATCGAAGCTGTCCACTGGTCGCGGCCAACCCCGGCGCTGGCCAGCTTTCCCCTTCTCCCTCCGGGAAAGCCGCCATCCATGGCAACAAACTCCTTGATGGCGCAAAGCGCCGGACGAGGTCCAGCCACCGCGCGGTCCAGACCAACGAGCAATCATGGCTATGCCCGAGGCGGACCCTCACCCGCCCCTGCCGGGGCACCCTCTCCCGGAGGGAGAGGGGAAGGCGGTGACTGCAGGCAGTCGAACTTGATGCAGGCCTCCACCCACGCCACGCCGCTCTCCCGAAGGGAGAGGGGAAGTGGTCTGGCTATTGTCTACCCTCGCAAGCCGGTGTTACGGTGCGGCCTGGGCAACAGCTTTACGTTGCAGCGTAGGGCGGATTCGGCGCAGCCGCTTCCGCCGCATGCCACACGCGTGAAGCCGTCGGAAACCGCTGCGCGGGTTCCGACGGCTTCACGCAGCTTGCGGAGCACAGGTACCCCATGATGGTTGATGCAGCGGCCACGGCCGAGCCGTTCGATTACGCAACGGCATTCAACCGAACGATCGGCTGGATGACCGCGGCCGAGCAGCCGAAGCTTCGCTCCAAACGCGTGGCGATTGCCGGACTCGGCGGCGTCGGCGGCAGCCATCTGTTGACCCTGACCCGGCTCGGCATCCAGTCGTTCAACCTGGCGGATCTCGACCGTTTCGGCACGGAAAACCTCAACCGGCAGGCCGGGGCATTCCAGTCGACCATGGGCCAGCCCAAGGTCGACGTGGTGTCCCGGATGGCGCGCGACATCAATCCGGATCTGGACATCAACAAGTTTCCCGGCGGCGTCACCTTCGACAACATGGAGCAGTTCCTGTCGGGGGTGGACCTGTACGTCGACGGGCTGGATTTTTTCGTACTCGACATCCGCGCCAAATTGTTCGCGCTGTGTGCCGAACGCGGCATTCCGGCGATCACCGCGGCGCCGTTGGGCATGGGTGCCGCGACGCTGGCATTCCTGCCGGGCCACATGACGTTCGAAGAATATTTCCGGCTGGAAGGCCAGCCGATGAACGAGCAGTTGCTGCGCTTCATGGTGGGATTGGCGCCCGCCGTGCTCCACCAAACCTATCTGGTCGATCCGTCCGCGGTGGACCTGGTCAACCATCGCGGACCATCGACGCCGATGGCCTGCGAAATTTGCGCCGGGATAGCCGGCACCCAGGCGTTGAAAATCCTGCTGGGCCGGGGCAAGGTGCTCGCGGCGCCCCATGGCCTGCACTTCGACGCCTACCGCAACAAGCTCGTGCGCACGTGGCGGCCGGGAGGCAACAACAACCCGCTGCAACGATTGATCCTGTCCATCGCGCGCCGCCGTTTCATGCGTCGGTAAACACCGCACGCATCAAAGCCGCTCGCTGCGGTCGATGGCAACCAGCGACGCGAACAACTCATCGGCATCGAGCTCGCGCGCAAACAGCATCGCCTGGAAGCGCTCGCCCATTTCACCCGGCAGGGTGAGGCGCTTGACCTGTTGCGCAAGCGCATAACGCGTGGATTCATCCGTCGTGTTTTCGAAGGCGGCGGTGAACGCCCTGTCCAATCCCGATGCAATCAGGAATTCCGACTGGAAGGCGTAACCCATCGGCTCGAAACCGGCGCCGACGCCAGCCTCGGCCAGCGCCGTGAAATCGATCGACGCGGTGATGTCCTGCAAACCGGGCAGGATGAACGGATCGTCGTGCGCGCGATGGCGGTAGTGGCACAGCAGCGTGCCGTCGCGGCGTTCGGGCAGGTAGAACTCGCGGCGCACGTAACCGTAATCGATGAACAGGGCCGCGCCCCGCGCCTGCTCGCCCGCGATGGCCTCCAGCCACCACGGCAATTGCGGCAGTACTTCCGAGCGATAGCCATCCTCGAATTCGCGACCGAGGCGCCGTTGCAGATGCCGCACCGCACCCGCAACCAGCGGGTCGGCTGGCCGATCGACGCACACGAACGCGCCATTGGCGTTGGCATCGACGTGTTCCTCGAACACTTCGCCGCTCCTGGTCGTGAAGCGCGTGATAGGCAGCGCGTCCAGTACTTCGTTGGCGAACAACACGCCGGACCAAGCGTGTTGCGGCGGGCGTTCCAGCCACGCGCAGCGCGTGAATATCTCCCGGGGCAATCCGCTGCTCAGGCATTCGCGCTGGCGCTCACGCAGGTCGGCCGAAGGTTCCAGCAACCAATGGTGGCGCGGCAGCGCACCCAGTTTGTTCAATTCGAGCAGGCAATCGCGTGCGAACGCGCCGCTGCCACCGCCGAGTTCGAACCACACGGCATCCTCACCGCAGGCGCGCAAGGCCGGCGCCATGGCGCGCGCCACGCACCGCGCGAACAGCGGACCGAGTTCCGGCGCGGTCACGAAATCCCCCGCCTTGCCGAACTTCAGCCGGCCCGCGCTGTAATAGCCGAGCCCCGGCGCATACAGGCAACGCTCCATGTAACGCGCAAACGAAAGGGGCCCGCCGGTGGCGATTTCTGCGCGGATGGCATCCGCAAGCCGGGCGGAATGCGCGGCTTCGTCGGCGGAGGGCTCGGGCAGGGCGGTGTTCAGGCTGGCGAAACCCACGATGTTGAGGCAGGCTGTGCAGCATGCAGGA
>JBOHYV010000365.1:0-2907 GCA_050738135.1 Rhodanobacteraceae bacterium
ACCGTGCGCGGTGTGGGCGAGGATGTTTCCGACGGCGCGCTGGGCACGCGCAGCGCGTGGTTCCTCAAACCCTACAGCGATGCGCCGAACATCACCGGCAAGAATGTCACGCCGATGAGCAAGCTTGCGAAGATCGCGCGGATCGCGGCGCGTGACGGATTCCAGGTTTCGATCCACGCAATCGGCGACCGCGCCAATCGCGAAGTGCTCGACATGTATCAGAAGATCTTCGAGGAGGATCCGGCCGCACATGCGTTGCGCTGGCGCATCGAGCATGCCCAGCACCTGAACCCCGCCGACATTCCGCGCTTTGCCAGCCTTGGCGTGATCGCGTCGATGCAATCCATCCACGCGTGTTCGGATGCACCGATGGTGGTGCCGCGAATCGGGGAAAGGCGCGCGAAGGAGGGCGCGTATGTCTGGCACAAGCTCATCAAATCCGGTGCGATCGTGCTTGACGGTACCGACACGCCGGTCGAGGACACCAATCCGATTCCGAACTTCTACTGCGGGGTAACCCGTGCCTACGACCACGGCAGGAAAACCTTCTTCCCGGGCGAGGTCAAGACGCGGATGCAGGAGCTCAGGTCCTACACCTGGAACAACGCCTACGCGATTTTCGAGGATCATGAGCTGGGCTCGCTCACGCCCGGCAAGCTCGCCGACCTCGACGTGTTTTCCGGTGACCTGTTGACGGTGCCTGCGCCCGACATCCTGCGCACGCGTGTGCTGTACACCATCATCGGCGGCAAGATCGTTTACAAGCGTCCCGGCGCCGAAAAGTGGCACAAGGATGAACTGTTCAAGGCCATGCCGGAGTTCGATCACGCCGAGTGAGCGGCAAAATGCCCGCAGCTTTGCCTTGGACCCCGCATGCCATGAAACACCCCAATCGGTCGCAGCGCTGGTGGGCCCTCTCCTCTACCGGAGGAAGAGGGGTGGTCGTAGCGGACTTTCGCGGTTGATTGGCAATGCGTGTACTCGTCCTTGGCAGCGGTGTCATCGGAGTCTGCACTGCGTGGTATCTCGCGCGTGCCCGTTTCGAAGTGACGGTGGTGGACCGCAGCCCCGGGCCCGGCATGGAAACCAGCTTCGCCAATGCGGGCCAGATCTCGCCCGGCTATGCGTCGCCATGGGCAGCGCCCGGCGTGCCGCTGAAAGCATTGCGCTGGTTGTTCGCGAAATATCCGCCGCTGGTGATCAAACCGGGCCTCGATCCGCACATGTACATCTGGCTGCTGGGGATGCTGCGCAATTGCACCAGTACGCGCTACGCGGTCAACAAGGCACGCATGGTGCGGCTGGCCCGTTACAGCCGCGACTGCCTGGATCAGCTGCGCGCGGAACTGAGGCTGGATTACGAGGGGCGGCAACTCGGCACGCTGCAACTGTTCCGCACGCAATCGCAACTGGATGCGGCGGGCAACGACATTGCCGTGCTCGAACAATACGGCGTGCCGTTCGAACTTCTCGATCGCGCCGGTATCGTGAAGGCGGAGCCGGCGCTGGCAGCGGTCGTCGATAGGTTCGCGGGTGCGTTGCGTCTGCCGCGCGATGAAACCGGCGATTGCGGACTGTTCACGCGCCTGTTGGCGCAGCACGCGCAGGCAGCCGGCGTCGAGTTTTGCTTCAACGCCACGGTGGAACGCCTCGAAACGTCCGGCGCCCGCGTGACAGGTGTGCGCATCGACGGCAAAATCGAGCGAGCGAATCGTTACGTGCTGGCGCTTGGCAGCCATACCCCGCACCTGATTGCGCCCTTGGGCATTCGTCTGCCGGTATACCCCCTGAAGGGCTATTCGTTGACCGTGCCCATCACCAACGCCGCAATGTCGCCGGTTTCCACCGTGCTCGACGAGAGCTACAAGGTCGCCGTGACGCGATTCGACCAGCGCATTCGTGTCGGCGGCACCGCCGAGCTGTGTGGCTTCGACCTGTCAGTGCCGGCGCGCAGACGGGCGACCCTGGAAAAGGTCATCGCGGATTTGTATCCGGAGGGCGGCGACCTTGCCCGTGGCGAATGCTGGACGGGCTTGCGTCCGGCGACCCCGGACGGTACGCCGGTGGTCGGCGGCACCCGCTTCGACAACCTGTATCTCAATACCGGCCATGGCACGCTGGGTTGGACGATGGCGTGCGGATCGGGGCGTTATCTTGCCGACCTGATCGCAGGCGCGATGCCGCAGGTCAGCAGCGAGGGGTTGGACATTTCGAGATACGGCGGCCATCGCGGTCGTGACCGAATGCGACTGGAAGCCCGCCACGGCGCATCGCGTTCGTCCGCAGTCCCTGGCGCATGAGCGCGGGGAGACCGCGACCTTCGACAAGGCGCGTGCAACGCAGGTGAAGGGCTACCTTTCCGTGTCACCGTGCTCGATCTTGCCCACGAGGTTGTAGAGGATGCGCAGATCCTCGGCATCCAGGGTGTTTCCGCCGGTGCCGCGGAAGTGGTTGTGGAAGGCGCGCACCGCCGCGGGGCGATCGTCGAGCGAATAGCCAATGGCGGTCAGCGCCATCCACGGATCGAAGCCTGCTGGTGGATCGATCCATGCAGCGGGCGGATCGGGCCACAGCCCGAAACCCGCCGCGGCCAGCGTCGCCCACGGAAACAGCGGGCCCGGGTCGTCCTTGCGCGAGGGCGCCATGTCCTCGTGGCCGATGATTTGCGTACGCGGGATCTGCCAGCGGGTGGTGAGATCCGAGAGAAGCCGGATCAGGCTGTCGATCTGCGCCGGCGGAAAGGGCTCGTCGCCGTCGTTGTCGAGCTCGATGCCGATGGAGGCTGAATTCACGTCGGTAATCGTGCCCCACCTGCCGCCGCCCGCGTGCCATGCACGCAGGGTGTCGCTGACCAACTGGTAGATGTGGCCGTCCCGGCCGATCAGGTAGTGCGCGCTGACCGGACCG
>JBOHYV010000366.1:0-2891 GCA_050738135.1 Rhodanobacteraceae bacterium
AACCTGCATTCCAAAGTCGTGCGGGGCCTCAAATCCGGCATGATGCTGTATCCCACCGGAGACAAGCTGGGGTATGGTGGAAGGTGACGGGCGAACTCGGCAACGTCGGCTGGGTGCTTTCGACCAAGCTTGAATTGGCGCGCTGACCGGATCGGGCATCATCGCGGCAGGGGCTGCGCTCACCGCTTTAGCGTAGCCCAGTCATTCGATACGGGTGCCCGCTTGCGCAGTCGGCATGTCATTGCGCAGTGTTAAAGTGCAAGCCTTTGCATGCGGGATTGCGCAATGAACACACCGCCCGACTATCCGATCGGCACGCCCGGAAAGCCTTGGGGAGATGCCGAAAAAGCCGAGTGGCTCGCGCGCCAGCGCAAGCAGCGCAGCTACGCCGATGACGTGCTGAGCGTGGTCGAGCGGCTGAGTTCGCGTTTCGATGTGGCGCAGTATGGCCGGCTCGATTACGCGCCCGACAGCTACCCGCTGTTTGCGCTCAGGACCCGCGATTGGGACGACGCGTTGCCGAGCATGCTGGTGACGGGCGGCGTGCATGGCTACGAGACCAGCGGTGTGCACGGCGCGCTGCGTTTCGCCGACCGGCACGCAGCGAGTTACGCGGCCCGCGCAAACCTCGTGATCGTTCCCTGCGTCAGCCCATGGGGCTACGAACGCGTCCACCGCTGGGATCCCTACGCGCTCGATCCGAACCGCAACTTTCGCGAGCGCAGCCCCGCGCCGGAATGCGCGGCGCTGTTGCGCTTCGTCGCAGCATTTGGCGAACGCATCGTGATGCACATCGACCTGCACGAGACCACCGATACCGACGAATCCGAGTTCCGGCCGGCACTGGCGGCGCGCGACGGCAAGCCTTTCGAGCGCGGCACGATCCCGGACGGTTTTTATTTGTGTGGCGACGCCGAACGCCCCGAGCCCGAATTCCAGCAGGCCATCATCGCGGCGGTGGCGAAGGTGACCCACATCGCGCCGGCCGATCCGGACGGCACGATCATCGGCTCGGCGGTGGTGGCGCCGGGTGTCATTGAATACCCGCTGGTCGAATGGGGTTTGTGCGCCGGAATCACGGCCGCGCGCTACCGCACCACCACCGAGGTGTATCCCGACAGCCCGCGCGCCACGCCGGCACAGTGCAACGCGGCGCAAGTGGCCGCGGCGTGTGCGGCAGTCGATTTCGCGCTGCGGCACGGCAGGTCCTCCAGACGCGCCTGATGACGCGGTCCGCAGAGGCCTTCGAACAATTCGCAGGGCCGTCACCGGCAGCAGGTAACCTCCCGCCCGGACGCACGAGCTTGCCGCGCGTCTTATGATGGACGGCGAAGTTCTGCGGGAGGGGCCCCATGAAGCGTTCAAGCTGGTTGTTTCTGCTGCTGCTCGCGCCGCTGGTTGCCTGGTCTGCATCCGCTCCGATCCGGCTGCACGATTACCGCGCGCTCGTCAGGATCCGCTCGCCGCAGTTCTCGCCGGCCGGCAACGAAATCGCGTTTCTCACGATCCGGTCGGACTTCGTGCACGACCGCTACGATGCCGCGTTGCGGGTAATGGATTTTGCCGACAAGCAGTCGTGGATCCTGGTGCAGGGGATGCAGGATTTGCATAGTCCGCGTTGGTCACCTGACGGTCGTAGCCTGGCGTTCATTGCCAAGGTCGGCAGCGAGGCGCCGCAAATTTACTCGGTTCCGGTTGCGGGCGGCACGCCGGAACAGCTGGGTGACGCACCCAACGGCGTCGAACAGTTTGCGTGGAGCCCGGACGGCAGCACCATCGCCTATGTCACGCCGGACGACTCGCCGCTGAGTGCAAAGGATCGCCGCACGCATCACGACTTGTTTGTCATCCACAATGACGATTACCTGATCAACCAGCCAGCCGTGCCCTCGCACGTCTGGTTGCTCACGGTGAAAAGCGGCAAGACGCGCCAACTGACGCGTGGCGCGACCAGTGTGTTGGAAACCGCACCGCCGCTGGGGGGTGGTATCTCGGCGCCGGGCTGGTCTGCGGACGGACATTGGATCGCGTACACCCAGCAGGCGACGGGCGACGACAGCGATTCGGACCGGACCCGCATCGTGGCCGTGGATGTTGCGACCGGCAAGGAACATGCACTGACCGACAAGCACAGTTACGAGTACACGCCGCGTTTCGCGCCAAAAGGTGACACCGTTGCGTGGTTGTACCCGCATGGGCCGGGCCCGATCAGCGACATGGAGTTGTTCGTCGGTTCGGCGTCCGGCGGTGCCACGCGCGACATCAGCGCAGATCTGGACCGCAACCTGCTGGCTGATTTTTCCTGGTTGCCGGACGGCAGCGGTCTGGTGGGGATGGCCGATGACCACGTCAGCGTGAATCTCTATGTGCAGCCCCTACATGGCAATGGCCATGCGATCGATTTGGGTGGATTGAATGCGCGCGGATTTGCCGTGTCGTCCCGGGGCAAATTGGCGGTGGTTGCCGGCAATGCCACGCGCGCACCCGAGTTGTATCTGCTGCGCACACTGGGCAGCAAGCCGGCACAGATGACCCATTTCAACAGCCGGTTCGCGGCCTACGCGTATCCCCGCAGCATCGAAGTGACGTGGAAAGCGCCGGACGGACAAGTGAATGACGGCATCCTGACGTACCCCGGCGACTATGTTGCCGGCAAACATTATCCGCTGGTGGTGTTCGACCACGGTGGGCCCGAGGCCGCATCGACCGAGGGCTTCGATACCGGCGAGGTCGGTCCGCTGCGCGACCTGTTCGCAGCCGACAGATACCTGGTGTTCGAGCCCAACTATCGAGGCAGCGACAATCTCGGCACCGCGCATGAGCACGCGATTTATCGCGACCCGGGCAATGGTCCCGACAGCGACGTGTTTTCAGGGATTCAGATGCTCGAA
>JBOHYV010000367.1:0-2884 GCA_050738135.1 Rhodanobacteraceae bacterium
CTGTTCTTCCTGGCCGAATACGCCAACATGATCCTGTTGTCGTTCCTCGCGCCGATCCTGTTCATGGGCGGCTGGCTCAGCCCGTTCCAGGGCTGGCACCTCGGCTGGTTCTCGCAACCCGGCTGGTGGTGGCTGTTCCTGAAGTTTTTCATCTTCGCGACTTCGTTGTTGTGGCTGCGCGCGACCTTCCCGCGCTACCGCTATGACCAGATCATGCGGCTGGGCTGGAAGGTATTCATCCCGATTTCGATCGCATGGATCTTCGTGGCCGGCATCTTCCGGTTTTTCGGCGTGGTGACGATAGGGCATTGAGATGAAAAAAGTGATTGCCTATCTCAAGAGCCTGTTGTTGCTGGAACTCGCGGCCGGCCTGTGGCTGACGCTGAAGTACCTGTTCAAGCACAAGTACACGCTGCGTTTCCCGATGGAAACCATCCCGCGCTCGGTGCGCTTTCGCGGCCTGCACGCGCTGCGCCGTTACCCGAACGGCGAGGAACGTTGCATTGCGTGCAAGCTGTGCGAAGCGGTATGCCCCGCGCTCGCCATCACCATCGATTCGGCGCCGCGCGCCTCGGACGGCCAACGCCGCACCACGCGCTATGACATCGACCTGTTCAAGTGCATCTACTGCGGCTTCTGCGAGGAAAGCTGCCCCGTGGATTCGATCGTGCTCACCGACATCCTCGAATACCACTTCGAGCGCCGTGGCGAGAACATCGTGACCAAGCCGCAGCTGGTGGCGATCGGCGACCGCTACGAGAAAAGCATCGCGGCGAATCGCGCGCAAGACGCCGCTTACCGATGATTGGGCAGGCCCTGACATGAATCATGCAATTTTCCAGATGGTCTGTTTCGTATTTTTTGCCGTGGTCGCGGTCGGCGCGGCGCTGGCCGTGGTGTCGGTGAAGAACACCGTGCACGCCGTGTTGGCGCTGGTGCTCACGTTCTTTTCCGTCGCCTGTCTGTGGATGCTGGCCGAGGCCGAGTTTCTGGCGCTGGCGCTGGTGGTGGTGTACGTCGGCGCCGTGATGGTGCTGTTCCTGTTCGTGGTGATGATGCTGGACATCGATCTCGAACCGATTCGCGAAGGCTTCATCAAGTATCTGCCGATCGGCATCGCGGCCGCCGTGATCATGCTGGTCGAGATGCTCGGCATCATCGGCGTGAAGACGTTCAATGTCGCCGCGGGCCCCAATCCCGCGGGCACATCGAACATCGAGTGGTTGGGTGAAGCATTGTTCACGCGCTTTCTGTTGCCGTTCGAGATCGCGGCGGTGATCCTGACCGTCGGCCTGGTTGCGGCGGTGGTACTGGCCTTGAGGGTGCGCACGTTCTCCAAGCACCAGAATCCTGCCGCCCAGTCCGCCGTGCGTGCACCGGGCCGGGTGCGCATGGTCAAGATGGCGGCGGTCACGGCGGCGGCACCCGATTCCGGCAAGGGGGAGACACAGGCATGAGCATCCCTCTTTCCTGGTACATCGTGTTTGCGACGGTGCTGTTCTGCATCTCGATCGCCGGCATTTTCGTCAACCGCAAGAACGTGATCGTGCTGCTGATGTGCATCGAGCTGATGCTGCTGGCGGTCAACACCAACTTCGTCGCGTTCTCGCGCTTCCTCGGCAATCCGTCGGGGCAGGTGTTCGTGTTTTTCATCCTGACGGTGGCGGCGGCCGAATCGGCGATAGGCCTCGCGATCGTCGTGTTGATGTTCCGCAAGCGTCGCACGATCAACGTGGACGAAATCGACTCGCTGCGCTACTGACCAAAGGGAACGCACGATGCCACATGATTTTGCTTGTCATTCCCGCGTAGGCGGGGCTGCATTGGCAGGATTGCCAATGCGAACGCCGCAGGCGGCCCGAAGGGCGAGCGCCAGGGATGGCGCGGGTAATCCAGCGGCTTCCGGCGGCCAGAGTCCGGGTCGCCGGGCCCCCGCCTGTACGGGGACGACGAGCAGGTTTTCAAGACGGTCGTTTGCGAGTGGGGTGCAGCCGTGATCAGCGAAACCCTGCTGATAGTGCTGGCATGCGCGCCGCTGGTCGGCGCGCTGATCGCGGGGCTGGCGCGCAGGCAGGTCGGTCGCGCCGGCGCCGCCGGCATTGCGATCCTGTCGGTGGCGCTTTCGTTCGCGCTGTCGTGCGTGGTGTTCTACCAGCTGGTGTGGGGCGGGGCACCGGTCTTCAATCACGACGTCTATACGTGGCTGGAAGTCGGCAAGCTGAGCATCGGCATCGGTTTCCTGGTCGACCGCCTGACCGCGCTGATGCTGGTGACGGTGACCTTCGTGTCGCTGATGGTGCACATCTACACCGTCGGTTACATGCGCGACGACCCGGGGTTCCAGCGCTTCTTCGCGTACATCGCGCTGTTCACTTTCTCGATGCTGCTGCTGGTGCTGGCCAACAACTTCCTGCAGTTGTTCGTGGGCTGGGAACTGGTGGGACTGGTGTCGTATCTCCTGATCGGATTCTGGTTCGAGCGTCCGACAGCGAATTTCGCCGCGCTGAAGGCATTCATCGTCAACCGGGTGGGCGACTTCGGCTTCATCCTCGGCATCGCCTGCGTGTTGTACGCCTTCCATTCGCTGGACTACTCGACCGTGTTCGCGCAGGCGCCGAGCCTGTCGGGCCGCACCATCGAGGTGGTCGGGGGCCATCCATGGTCGCTGGCGACGCTGATCTGCCTGCTGCTGTTCGTGGGCGCCTGCGGCAAGTCCGCGCAGGTGCCGTTGCACGTGTGGTTGCCGGATTCGATGGAGGGCCCGACCCCGATCTCGGCCCTGATCCACGCCGCGACCATGGTGACGGCCGGCATCTTCATGGTGGCGCGGATGTCGCCGCTGTACGAGATGTCGACGACCGCGCTGTCGGTGGTGCTGATCGTG
>JBOHYV010000368.1:0-2878 GCA_050738135.1 Rhodanobacteraceae bacterium
AACATTGCCATGGTTTCGAGGAATTCGTGGCCTTTTTGGTGGCGCAGTCCTGGCACGATATTGAAGCTGCCTCAGGGCTGTCGCGCGAGGCGCTCGAACGTGCAGCGGCGGTTTACGCGAAGGCCAACGCGGTCATCGGCGTGTATGGGATGGGCCTGACCCAGCACGTGTTGGGTGAATACAACATCCACATGGTCGCGAACTTGCTGCTGATGCGCGGCAACATCGGCAAGCCCGGCGCAGGCCTGTGCCCGGTGCGCGGGCACTCCAACGTGCAGGGCCAGCGCACGGTCGGGATCGCGGACGATCCTGCGCTGGTGCCGCTGGACCGGCTGGCCGAACAGTACGGATTCGAGCCACCGCGCGACAAGGGCCTCAACACGGTCGAATGCTGCGAGGGCGTGTTGCGTGGCGCGGTGCATGGCTTCATCGGGCTGGGGGGCAATTTCCTGCGTGCGATTCCCGAGCAGGAGCGGGTGACCGCGGCGTGGAGCAAGCTGCACCTGACGGTGCAGATCGCGACCAAGTTGAATCGCTCGCACCTGTTCAACGGCGAGGTGGCGTACCTGCTGCCTTGCCTTGGCCGGATCGAGCGCGTGGTCGAGAACGGCAAGGAGCAGGTGCTTTCGACCGAAGATTCGACCAGCTGCATCCATGCCTCGGTTGGCAAGGCGACGCCGGCCAGCCCCGACCTGAAGTCTGAAACCCGGATCGTGGCGGAGCTGGCCAAGGCTACGCTGCCGGCAAATCCGAAGGTGCCGTGGGGGGCGTGGGCCGACGATTTCGCAACGATTCGTGATTCGATCGAACAGACCTACCCGGATCAGTTCAAGGACTACAACCAGCGCATGTGGCGGCCGGGCGGCTTCCATCGCCCGAATTCCGCGCGTGAGCGCATCTGGAAAACCGACTCCGGCAAGGCCAATTTCATCGTGCCACCTTCGCTCACCGCCACCGGTTTCGAGGATGCGCCGGATCGCTTCCGATTGATGACGATGCGCTCCAACGACCAGTTCAACACCACGGTGTACGGATACAGCGACCGCTTTCGCGGCATCGAGGGGACCCGCGAGGTGGTGCTGATGAACAAGGCGGATATCTCGCGCCTCGGCCTGCGCGACGGGCAGACGGTGAAGCTGGTCTCCGACGCCGGCGACGGAATTGACCGGGAGGTCGCGGGTTTGCGCGTGGTGGCGTTCGACATCCCGCAGGGTTGCGTGGGTGGCTATTACCCGGAGTGCAATCCGTTGATCCCGCTGTCGCACTATGCGAAATTCAGCAAGACCCCGGCAGCGAAGTCGGTACCGGTGCGAATCGTCGCGTGACGATGGCTTCCCCCTTCCACAGGAAGGGGGATTGAGGGGGATGGCTTTGCGCCATGGCGGCATCCCCCAATGCGCCTGCCTCGCAGGCGCATCGTCCCCTTCGCAAGCGAAGGGGAAAAAGCGGAAATGAGGCGATGGCTGTTCATTTCGGCGCCTACGCCGCGACGCGCAACTCCCCGGAAATTTGCGCGAACGCGTGCGCCAGGCCGGCTTTGCGTTGCGCGTCGCCCATGTTCAATCCTTCCGCGCGCACGATTTCCACGTCGCCGATGCCGATGAAACGCAGCACGTGGCGCAGGTAGGTTTCCTGGAAGTCGACGGCAGCAGCCGGCCCCTCGCTGTAGATGCCACCGCGTGACGAAGCGATAATCACGCGTTTGGGTCCAGCCAATCCTTCGGGGCCGTGTTCGGTGTAGCGAAATGTCTTGCCCGCAATCTGGATGCGGTCGATCCATGCCTTGAGTTGCGAGGGAATGCCGAAGTTGTACATCGGCGCCCCGATCACCACCACGTCGGCGGCGAGGAACTCGTCGAGGATTTCGCCGTTGCGTGCGACACAGGGATGGCCCTCTTCCAGCGCCGGCGTGAAGTGTGGCAAGGTCTGCGCGGCAAGATCGCGGCGGACAACCTCGATGCCGGGCTGCTCGGCGCGCAGGCGAGCGACGATCGCGGAGGTGAGCTTGCGCGAAACAGAATTGTTCCCCTGTACGCTGGAATCGATGTGCAGCAGTTTCATGGCAGTTCCCGGCTTGAGCCGCTTTTGCGGCGACCCGGCAACAATATGCCTGACATGCCGCTTCGATAAGATGGCGCAACCCGAACTCAGTGTTCGTCCTGGAGAACGACGTGGCTGCCATCTACCCGAACTTGCCCGACCTCAACGATGTGTACTTCTTCGCGGCCGTGGTCGAGCACGGCGGCTTCTCGGCTGCCAGCCGGGCGATCAACGTGCCGAAATCGCGGCTGAGCAAGCGGGTGTCACAGCTCGAAGGAAGTTTGGGTGTGCGCCTGCTGCAACGAACCACGCGCAAGTTCGTGGTCACCGAAGCCGGCGAGCGCTTCTATCGCCATTGCCAGGCAATGCTGGCCGAGGTGCGTGCGGCCGCCGAGGATGCCGCGTCGCTGGGCGGCGAGCCGCGCGGGCTGGTGCGCCTGAGCTGCCCGGTGTCGCTGTCGCAAAGCTTGCTTGCGCCCTTGTTGCCGGAATTCATGAAACGGTTTCCGCAGGTACAACTTCGCGTGCTGTCGAGCAATCGCCGCGTGGATGTGGTGGGCGAGGGCTTCGACGTGGTCGTACGGGTGCGGGAGAAGCTGGATACCGATGCCGAGCTGGTGGCGCGCAGCTTCGGGCCCAAGCGCGTGGTGCTGGTCGCGAGTCCGGCCTTCCTGGCCGAGCATGGCGAACCGGCGTCGCCGCAGCAGCTTTCGACGTTGCCGGTGCTCAGCGTGTTCGAGCATGAAGGCGAGCAGACGTGGGAACTTTACGATGGCGCCTGCGCCAGGACGGTGGTGCGGGTGCGACCGCGGCTCGTGACCGGCGAATTCCGGATGCT
>JBOHYV010000369.1:0-2871 GCA_050738135.1 Rhodanobacteraceae bacterium
GCAGCGCATCGAGCTTTTCGCGCAGGCGGGCATCGGATCGTGGCCGCAGCAACAGCACGATCAACAAGATGATCGCGATGGCGGTCAGCGCGACGAGGACATACACCAAGGTCATGGCCATGCGGGGATTGTAGGGCCGGGAATGCCGGCGACGTTAGGCCGGCGTGGTCGCGCTCGGTGAGACGGCATCCCCCCGCCGCTGCGCGGCGACCCCCTTCCTGTGGAAGGGTGTGGGGCTTGCGGAAGTTTCTTCCCCCTTTCCTGTGGAAGGGGGAATCTTCGCGGCGTTTCTTCCGCTGTCCTGCGGAAGGGGTGGACGTGCGGGCATTGCTTCCCCCTTCCGCAGGAAGGGCGGAGCGTAGCGAACGCGCGCGCAGCGCGAGAGGGGGATGCGCTTTTCAGCCTTGCGACGCAGGCCGCGCAGAACGGCTATTTCCGCAACGCGAACGCATTCCCCGCCACCACCGCCATCGTGAGGCGGCAAATGCAGATGAGCTTCCCAGCCTCGTTTTCGATCCGGATTTCCCAGACCTGGGTGTTGCGCCCGACGTGGATCGGTCGCGCGGTGCCGGTGACCACTCCCTCGCGCAACGCACGCAAATGATTGGCGTTGATTTCGAGGCCGACCGTTGCAACGCCGTCTTCGCAACACAGCATTGCCGCGGTCGAGCCCAGCGTTTCGGCAAGGGCGACCGACGCGCCGCCGTGCAGGATGCCGTACGGCTGGCGGGTACGGTCGTCGACGGGCATCGTTCCGCGCAGGTAATCGTCGCCGATCTCGGTGATGCGGATGTCCAGCGTGTGCATCAGGGTGCGCGCACTCCAGGCATTGAGGGTGGCGAGATCGACCGTTTGTTTCCAGATGCGCATGACATTCACGCGAGGTGCAAACCGGTGGCCTCGTCGTTCGCGCCTGCGCACGACGCGAACGGGCGCCGATGCGTGTTCATCGACGCGCGGACTGGGAAGGTTCGCCCGGCAGGCGCGGCATGCCGTGCTCGTCGCGCTCCTCGGGCGTGAAGTGGGCGGTGTCGATGCCGGCCTCGTGCGGCCCGGGCGGGATCACTTCGCCTTGCTGGCATTTCCATGCATTCGCGTAGCAGCGTACGGCGTCGTCTGTTTCGCCGGATGCGGATTGCACGTCGCCGAGCGCCGCCCAGCTCGCGGCGGTCGGTTTCAGCGCCAGCGCGCGCACCAGGTACTCGCGGGCGTCGCGCGGGTCGGCCGCGCGCATCGACAGCACACCCAGCGTGCGCAACAAGGCGTCGTCGCCGGGGTGTGCGTCCAGCCAGCGCGTGGCAGCCTTCAAACGTGCGCCCGCCTCAGCGGGTGGCGTGGCGTCGCCATAGGCAGTGACGAGATCGGGATTCCATTCGCGCTTCAGGGTGTCCTCGATTGCGTCGAGCCCCTCGTGCGCGATGCCCAGTGCAGACGCGCGCCGCGCGTAGGCGTCCAGCAACGCCGGCATCTGGCGCTGCGGACGGCTCGCGTGCTTCCAGAGTTCCTGCAGGCTCGCGGCATCCGGCGCGGCGCGCAGCGAGGCGCCGAGCACCCGGTCGACCAGCTCGGCGTAACCGGCGCCGCCCAGCGTGTCGGATTTGCGCAAGGGTTCGAGTGCGGCACGCGCTTTCTCGGGTTGCCCGGTGGCCAGTGCGGCCAGCGCATATTCGTGCCAGCCTGCGGGCGGCAATTTGCCCGCTTCGGCGCCCGGCGTCAGCAGTTGCAGGGCTTCCCCGGCGCGACCGCTTTCGCGCAGGATCCGTGCGCGCAGGATGCGTGCGGCTTCCGGCGCGTGCTGCGCGGCTTCGTCCAGCGCTTCCAGCGCGCGCTGGGTGTCACCATGGCGGTGCGCAGCATCGGCCGCGGCCAGCAGCGCGGGTGAGCGCAACGATGAATACTGCGCGGCCCGCTGCAGGGTGCGGTTGGCCTCCACGTTGCGGCCTTCGGTCATCGCCACCAGCCCGTCGCGGAGGCGCTCGTGGCTGATCCGGCGGTGCCGTCGCGACAGCGCGCCGAACGGCCAGCGCAGCAGCCACCACACGATGCCGATCGCGATCCAGAAGGCGATCAGGATCGCCACGGCGCCGACAACGCTGGCCTCGATTCGCCAGCCGCGGAAGCGGATCAGCACGTAGCCGGGGTCGGCAGCCAGCCATACGAACGCGAGCGCAGCAAGCACGATGATGATGAGCGCAAAAACCAGCCAGCGCCTGCCTTTCATGGGCCGGCTCCGCTGCTGGTTGCGGACGCTGCAGGCGCAGCCGGAACCGTTGCCTGGCTTGCGCGCAGGCTCTGCAGTTGCGCGAGCGCCCCGCCGAGCTGGGGCGCCGGGCCGGTGCTGTGTTGCGACAGCAGGTTTGCGATTTGTGCGCGTGCATTTTTCACGCCGGCATCGGCGGCTTCGAACTGCGCCGCCAGCGTGGCGTCGGCGCGTTGCAGCGCGTTGCGGTAATCGGCGGCGTCGAACGCCAGCAGGGCTTCCTGGGCCTGCGCGAGATCCAGCGCCAGCGCCTGGCGCGCGAAGCGGGCGTCGGCGAGCGGCGCAGCCTTGCCTTGTTCGTGCGTGACCCTGACGATGCCGCTGAACGCGTGTCCGATGCGTGACCAGAAACCGGGTTTCGCCGACTTCGCCGGCATGGTCTCCGCCGACGCCAGGGGCAGCGACGCGGCCTTGCTGCGCATGGACGACAGGGTGTCCAGCGTGCTCTGCCGCGATGGCGGTGCCGCCGCAGCCAACGCATCGCGTTCGGTCGTGGCGCTGACGCGCACCGGCGCGTAGGCGGGATTCTGCACCTGCGCCAGGGCTTCGATGGCTTGCGAATAAGCCTTCAGCGCGCCGGCGCCATCATGGAACAGCTCATACCGTTGCTG
>JBOHYV010000370.1:0-2861 GCA_050738135.1 Rhodanobacteraceae bacterium
CATCGCCCGCGTCCTGACCGACCAGCAAGTATTGCGAAGGCAGCTTCAGCCCGGGTGGAGCTTTCGCGGGCTTCAGCTTCGAGGCGGCTTCGGCGAGTTCACCGTAGCCGAGTTTGCGTCCGTCGGAGGCCACCACGGTGCCCCGCAGGGTGCGCAAGCCGATGACGCCGGTTTTCCAGTGCGCGGCCGCGGCACGCAGCAACAATTCGCGTGCGGCCGCGCCGACGATGCGAAGATCGTCCCACGCGGCGGGCACGCTGGTGCTGCCCGAAGCCAGCTGGTGTCCGTAGCTCCAGTGCGGACTGCCGTTTGCGATGGTGACTCCGAGATCGAGCGGCTCGACGATGACCTTGTTCCAGTCGGCGTCCAGCTCCTCGGCAATGATGCGAGCTTCGGCGGTGCGGATACCCTGGCCGACCTCGGGATCGCGCGCGCCGATCACGGTGGTGCCGTCCGGATCGATGCGAAGATACGGGCTCAATCGAACGAAGTCCAAGCCAACCAGTTCGTCCGGCGTCGACGCGAAAACAGGCAGGCCGACCACCAGCGCGCCGGCTGCGGTGCCGAACACTTGCAGAAACCGGCGGCGGTTGGCGTCGTACCCCCGCGTCACGTGGCGTTGCCTTGAATGGCCTTGGCAGCGCGGTGTATCGCACGCCGGATGCGCGGATAGCTGCCGCAGCGACACAGATTGCCGATGCCATCGATGTCGGCATCGGATGGTTCGGGTTTGCGGTTCAGCAGGTCCACGGCCGCCATGATCTGGCCGGCCTGGCAATAGCCGCACAGGATGGCGTCCTCGTCGATCCAGGCTTGTTGCACGGGATGCAGGCTTCCATCCGCGTTCACCAGTCCCTCGACCGTGGTGATGCGCTTGTGGGCGGCTTCCTGCATCGACACCGCACACGCGCGCTTGAGCTTGCCGTTTACCAGTACGCTGCACGCGCCGCAGCTTTCGTCATCACAACCGTACTTGCACCCGGTCAGACGCAAGATATCGCGCAGGTACCACAGCAGCGGCAGTTCGGGATCACCGGTGTGGCGAAAGTGCGCCCCGTTGATCGAGACGTCGATGCCAGCGCGGACGGATTCCGGCGTAATGCTGGCTGGAGGGATTTGCTGGATCACGGGCATCCGGCGATTGTATTCGCAAGGCCCGGCAAGCTCACGCGTCGGGCTTTGGCGGCCATCCGTACCATTCAGACTTGACCGCGTTTGGCGCCGATTCGCCATGAGCCGCCGGCGCGATTGCGTTTTGCCATTTTGCACGCAACACTTGCGGGCCTTGTCTGCGCTGCCGCGCCTTCGCCCTGCACCAATCCATGTCTCCATCTTCGCCAGCGCCTCTTGCCCCCGACGCGCCATGGGTGGTGTTGAAATTCGGTGGTACCAGCGTCGCGACGGCCGAACGTTGGCGGACCATTCTTGCCTTGGCCTCCGCGCGACGCGCGCAGGGCATGCGGGTGGCCGTAGTGGTGTCGGCGCTATCCGGAATCACGGATGCCCTGAAGGCGCTTTGTGCGTGTGCCTTGGTGGAACGCGAGGGGGCGGTCGCGAAGCTGGCGGAGCGGCATCACGCGTTGGCCCTCGAAATGGGGTTGTTTGAAACCGTCGAGATGGACCACTGGCTGGCGTCGTTGCGGACGCTGCTTTTCCCTCGCCCTCCTGGTGAGCCAGCCGTCCATGGCCAAGAGTTTCGCGGTGGCGCGCAAGCGCCGGGTGAGGGGGCCACGCCTGCGCAAACTTCGGCAAGATCCGTAGCCTCACCGCAACCCCTCCCTCGAGGGGAGAAGGGCTGCCTCTGGCGAGCGGCTGTGCAGGCGCACGGTGAATTGTTGTCCAGTTCGCTGGGCGCGGCTTTCATGAGTGCGAACGGACTGCCGACCCAATGGCTGGATGCGCGCGACGTGCTGCTTGCGCGTGTGTTGCCGTTTCTCAACGAACGCGCACGCTCACTGTCCGCGCAGGTGCAGGTCGAGCCCGATCCGGCGTTTGCCGCGAAACTCGCCGCGCAGGCTGACGTCGTCATCATCCCGGGTTTCATGGCGCGTGACGGGGAAGGCCACACGGTGCTGCTGGGGCGCGGCGGTACCGACACGTCCGCCGCGTACTTCGGCGCACTGTTGCGCGCCATGCGGGTGGAAATCTGGACCGACGTCGCCGGCATGTTCACCGCCGACCCGCGCCAGGTGCCGGGTGCGCGTCTGCTGCAACGGCTCGATTACGACGAGGCCCAGGAAATCGCGACTACCGGCGCCAAGGTATTGCACCCACGTTGCCTGTCTCCGTGCCGGCGCGCGCGGGTGCCGCTGTGGATCAAGGACACCCGGCGTCCGGAACTCGACGGCACGATCGTTGCTCCGCAGCCGGCCGAAGCCGCACCCAGCATCAAGGCCATCAGCTCGCGTCGCGGCATCACGCTGGTGTCGATGGAAACCTCGGGCATGTGGCAGCAGGTGGGTTTTCTCTCCGACGTGTTCGCGCTGTTCAAGCGACATGGGCTGTCGGTGGACCTGATCGGTTCGGCCGAAACCAATGTCACCGTGTCCCTGGATCCCGCCGAGAATCTGCTGGATTCCGACCTCGTCGCCGCGTTGGCTGCCGATCTCGCCAAGGTGTGTCGGGTCAAGGTGATCGCCCCGTGTGCGGCGGTGACGCTGGTGGGGCGCGGCATGCGTTCGATGCTGCACCGGCTGTCCGGTGTGCTGGCCGAGTTCGGGCACATGCGGGTGCATCTGATTTCCCAGTCGTCCAACAATTTGAATCTCACGTTCGTGGTCGATGAAGGCATGCTGGATGGCCTGTTGCCGCGCCTGCACGAACTCCTGATCCGGGCAGGTGCGTTGCGCACCGACGATGCG
>JBOHYV010000371.1:0-2843 GCA_050738135.1 Rhodanobacteraceae bacterium
CCCAGCTCACGCGCAGGCAGTGCGGCCGGGAGGTCCGCAAGCGCGCCACGCAGCACCAGCCGACGTTGCTGTTGCGGGCCGATCCGCGCGACACGGTGCAGCAGCGCCAGCAAATCGGCCCCCCACTCCGGTGGACTGTCGGCAATGAAATACACCCCGAAGTGCGGGCTGTGTTCGATGAAGCGCAAAACGTCGGCCAGGTGCACCATGCCCGGCACGATTTCATCCCGTCCCGGCAGGCGGCACAAACCGATGCGCGCACGCCACCAGTACATCGCCTTGCCGGTGCGCTGTGCGATCGCGCGCAACGATTCCACCAGCCCATCGATGTCCTCGCAACGCAGGGCCACCAGGGTGCTGTCGGCGGCGAGAATGCGGTCCAGCAGGTCGTCCTCGATCGGCTCCTTCGGCAATTCCATTTCCATCACGGCGATTCCATTTACTGGGCGTTGACCCGAATGCCCGCCCGATCAATGATGATGCTCACCGGTTGGCAGCGGGAATGAGAAGTGTTCGACGGTTTGCGATTCAGCCACTGGCAGGTTTCGACGGGGGAAGGCGGCGTACTGGTGCTGACGATGGATCGCGCCGGCAGCCGCGTGAACGCGCTGTCACGTGCGCTGCTGGACGAGCTGGACGCGATGCTGGAGCGCATTGCGATCGAACGGCCGGCAGCCGTGGTGATCCGTTCAGGCAAGGTTTCGGGTTTCGCGGTCGGCGCCGACCTGAAGGAATTCGAAGGCTACGAACGCCAAGGGACGGTTCGTGAAGAGATCGAACACGGCCAGCGGGTGTTCCAGCGCCTCGCGCAACTGTCGATGCCGACCGTCGCGGCGATCCACGGCACCTGCATGGGCGGCGGCACCGAACTGGCGCTGGCCTGTCGGATGCGGATCGCCGCACGCGTGCCGGAAACCCGTATCGCGCTGCCCGAGGTGCAACTCGGCATCCATCCGGGCTGGGGCGGCAGCGCTCGCCTGCCGCGCCTGATCGGCGCGCCGAAAGCATTGGCGATGATGTTGACGGGGCGGGCGGCGTCGGCCGAACGCGCACACGCGGAAGGACTGGTCGACCGGTTGGCGGCTTCCGACAAGTTGCTCGAGGAGGCGTGCAGACTCGCCCTGCATCCGGTCACGCGGCCGTTCGCACAATGCGCGATCGCATGGCTGACCAATTGCTGGCCGGCACGCCAGATCCTGGCGCCCGTCGTGCGCAAGCAAGCCGCGGCCAAGGCACCGCCCCGGCACTACCCTGCCCCGTTCGCGTTGATCGAGGTGTGGCGAAAAGGCGGCGGCAATGTCCATCAACGCCTGAAGCTGGAAGCGCGATCGGTCACGAAGCTCAGCGCCACGCCCACCGCGCACAATCTGATCCGCATCTTTTTCCTGCGCGAACGCTTGCGTGGCCTTGCCGGCGACACCGCACACGACATCCGCCATGTACACGTGGTCGGCGCCGGCGTAATGGGCGGCGACATCGCGGCCTGGAGCGCACTGCGCGGTTTCGAAGTGACGCTGCAGGACCGTGAGATGAAGTTCGTGGAGCCGGCGCTGGCGCGGGCGCGCAAACTGTTCGAGAGGAAGCTGAAAACGCCCGACCGCGTCGAGCCCGCGCGCAAACGCCTCGTCGCCGACGTCGCAGGCACGGGCGTCGCCTCGGCGCAGCTCGCGATCGAAGCGATCTACGAGGATGCCGAGGCCAAGCAGGCCATTTATCGCGCGCTCGAACCGAAACTTGCCGACGACGCGTTGATCGCCACCAACACCTCATCCATTCCGCTGGACCAACTGCGCGGTGCACTCGCCGAACCGCGGCGCTTTTTGGGCCTGCACTTCTTCAATCCGGTCGCGCAGATGTCGCTGGTGGAAGTGGTACGCCATGACGCGCTCGATCCGGCAATCGAAAAACGCGCGTGGGCGTGGGTGAAAGCCATCGGCAAGCTGCCGTTGCCGGTCAAGGGCACGCCGGGTTTTCTGGTGAACCGCATCCTGATGCCGTACCTGCTGGAAGCGGTGCGCTGTCACACCGAAGGCATTCCCGACCCGGCGATCGACCGCGCGGGCAAACATTTCGGGATGCCGATGGGACCGATTGAACTCATCGACACGGTGGGCCTCGACGTCGCGCTGTCGGTGGGCAAGGAACTCGGGCCGTTCCTGAACCTGGAAATGCCCGAAGGCATCGCCGCCAAGGTCGAAGCCGGCACGCGCGGCAAAAAGGACGGCCAGGGTTTCTACGTGTGGAAGGATGGCAAACCCGCGAAATCTCAGGTCGATGCGAATTACCGCGCGCCCACCGATCTCGAAGACCGACTGATCCTCCCGATGCTCAATGAAGCCGTGGCCTGCCTGCACTCAGGCGTGGTCGCGGACGCCGATCTGCTGGACGCCGGCGTGATCTTCGGCACCGGCTTCGCGCCGTTCCTCGGCGGCCCCATCCAGTACATCCGTGCGGCCGGCGCGGGCGTACTGCGCGAGAAACTGGAAGCGCTGGCGCACACCCACGGTCCGCGTTTCGCTCCGAAGCAGGGCTGGTTCAATCCGGCCTTGGCGAAACCGGCGTAGGGTGGAACCTGCGTAGGGGAACCCATGCAGGGTGGAGCACGCGTAGGGCGGGCATGGCCCGCCGTTTTGTGGTTCAGGCGATGGCGGACGGTGTCCGCCCTGCGCGCTTTTCTTGCCTCTTCGCTTGCGAAGGGCGGAGCGCAGCGAACGCGCGCGTAGGAGGGGCATGGCCGCCGTTTTGTGGTTCGACCGATGGCGGACGGTGTCCGCCCTGCGCGCTTTTCTTGCCTCTTCGCTTGCGAAGGGCGGAGCGCAGCGAACGCGCGCGCGTAGGAGGGG
>JBOHYV010000372.1:0-2841 GCA_050738135.1 Rhodanobacteraceae bacterium
TCCGCGCCAGCAAGTGGAGGCCAAGCGCGCGGCGGCGTGACGGCTGGCCGCAACGTGTCAAAGCCTGCGTGACAATCGCGTAGTGGCGTCGTTCTCGCCTCGTTAGCCGCAGCGCCGGCGCGCCGCGCCACGCCGGCGCGGGAATCGCCGGAGAATTGCCGCGCGCGAAGGCCAGGCTGCGTGACGCGGAGCGCAGCCGACTATCGAGCGGCTCTCCTGGGTTTCAAAATCGTCCCGGTGCACCGCTTCGCGCCGCAGTGACACGCCCAGAGCTTCTTCATCCTTGGGGTATGCGGCACTTCCAGCACGATGCCGTAGTCGTACGTGAGTTCTTCGCCGGCCTTGACCGCGCGCCGGGTCTCGATCAATACCTTGTCCTTGCGCGCGCCATCGACTTCTTCGATGTACGCCCGGCAGTTCGGCGCACAGGAATGATTGATCCAGCGCGCGCTGTTGCCGCCGACATTGGCATCCACGATGTACTGGTCGTTCAGGGTGAACAGGAAGGTGTGCCCGGTATCGGCGCCGTCGTCGTACAGGCGGTCGGCCTGTGCATGGGTCAGCAGGCGACCCTTGTACTGGATCAACACGGTGCGGGCGGGAATATCGACGGCGGCATAAACGCCGTTGCCGTGGATGGGCGAACGGCGGACAACAAGACGACGGGTCATGATCAACCTTTCACGGACAAACGCGTATGATGCCCTGTCATGCAGCCATCACACAATGGAGGTTGCCGTGGCATTCAAGGTCAAGCGCGTGACCGAACCACTCACCCGATCGGATGGTTCAAGGATCCTCATCGATCGGCTGTGGCCACGCGGACAGTCCAAGGCGAAACTGCAACTGACTGCGTGGGTGCGCGACATCGCCCCCAGTACCGACCTGCGCAAGTGGTTCGGACACGACCCCGCCAAATGGGATGAATTCCGCAAACGCTATCGCGCCGAGCTGGATGCCAATCCCGACGCGGTTGCCGAACTGCAGGGCTTGCTGAAGGAACACCCCGATGCCACCTTGCTGTTCGCAGCACGCGACGACAAGCACTGCAACGCGGTGGCGCTGGCGGAGTACCTGCGTGAACATGGCGCGCGCGCAAGCGCGCCGCGGGGTGACGCCTTCATGCGAGGCGCACTGCTCTGGTTCTGCCTGTCGATCGCGCCCACCGCCGCGCTGGCGGTGCAGGGTTTCACGCTGGGCGGCCCGACGCTGACCGCCGGCGCAGCCATGCCGCTTGCCGATGTTTACACCGCATGCGGGGGCGGCAACCAGTCGCCGCCGCTGCGCTGGCAGGACCCGCCAGCCGGTACGAAAAGCTACGCGGTCACGATGTACGACACGACGGTCAAGGGTGGATTCTGGCACTGGATCGCGTTCGACATCGCGGTCGGCGCACGCGGATTGAACGCCGGTGCGGGCGCTCCGCACAGCGGCAACGCGCCGGGCGACACGGAGCAACTTGCCAATGATTTCGGCAACAAGGGCTACTCCGGGCCGTGCCCGCCTGCCGGCAAACCCCACCACTACGTGATCACGGTGTACGCACTCGACGTGCCGGAGCTCGGCCTTGCCGCGCATTTCAGCCGCAAGGACGCGTTGGCCGCGATCAAGGAACACACTTTGGCCAAGGCCACATTGACCGTCGTGTGGGGCCGCTGATCGCACACCGCCGGTTCGGCAGCCGAAACCGACGGGCTAAAATCGTCCCGTTTACGCTCGCGGTACGATGACAATGGGACGATTCCAGCGATCGGGTGCGTGCCTTGCGGCAGCGTTTTGCGCGCTGGCGACGGTCGCCGCAGCGGCCGCGCCGCCGACGATCTTCGCGGCCGCCAGCCTCGAACCGGCGCTCGACCAGATGGCGCGCGAGGGCACGCTCGGCACGCCCGCGCCGCGGCTGGTGTACGCCGCGTCATCCGCGCTGGCACGCCAGATCGAGAACGGCGCACCCGCCGACCTGTACATTTCCGCCGACGAGCGCTGGATGGTCGATGCGGCCGCGCATGGCGCGATCATGCCGGGTACGCGAACCGACCTGCTCGGCAATGCACTGGTGCTGATCGCGGCGGCGAACTCGCATGCGCAGATAAATCTCGCGCATGGCGCGCAACCAATTCTCGATGCCCTCGGCAAGGACGGCCGCGTTGCCATGGCGCTTCCCGACTCGGTGCCGGCCGGCATCTACGCCAGGCAATCGCTGATGAAACTCGGCATGTGGAAGGTTCTGGAGCCCCGTATGGCGATGACGCGCGACGTACGCGCGGCGCTGAACCTCGTGGTGCTGGACCAATGTCCGCTCGGCATCGTGTACCGTTCCGGCGCAGTCTCGGAACCGCGCGTCAAGGTGCTGGCAACGTTCCCAGCCGCGAGCCACAAACCCATCGTCTACCCCGTCGCAATCGTGAAAGGCCACGACAACACGACCACCCGGGCGCTGCTGGCTGCACTCAAATCGGCACGTGCAAGCAAGGTATTCCTGCATTGGGGCTTCGACGCGCCGCCGTCCGGTCACAGAAGCGAAGGTAAGCTGCCCGCAAATTAACGCAAAGAACGTGAGTAACAGTGGATAGATCCCGCTCCCTCCTGGAGAAGGGAAAAGCCAACGGCTGACACCGATGATCGTTTTGACCCACGCCGAAACCGTTGCACTGGCCTTGAGCTTCAAGGTTTCGCTGACAGGCGTACTGTGTTCGCTGCCGGTCGCGGTCGCCTGCGCTTGGCTGCTGGCGCGCACCCGCTTCTTCGGCAAGCCGTTGTTCGAGGGATTGCTGTTGCTGCCGCTGATCCTGCCGCCGGTGGTCACCGGCTACATCCTCCTGATCGTGTTCGGCCACCATGGCC
>JBOHYV010000373.1:0-2836 GCA_050738135.1 Rhodanobacteraceae bacterium
GCCGGCCGCAGCGGAAGCCACAGGTAGATCAACGACCAAAGCACCCAGATGCGCAGCAGGCGCCTCGCATAGCGCGTGAACAGGGCCAGTGGCGGCGTGCCGTCCCGGACCTTGCAGCCGAAGAAAAAGCCGGAGACGACGAAAAAGAACGGCACGGAAAGCCGGCCCGCGCCGGTGATCATCAAATTGGCGAGCCGGTCCGCGGCCCCCACGAAGACCTTCGCCGTCACCGGGTCGGTATGCACGATGATCACGCCGAAGATCGCGATCAGACGAAACAGGTCGATGGTCGCGTTGCGCGGGTTGGCGGCGGTGGGCGAATCGGTCACCGAACCAGTGTATGGCGCACCACTTTCCGGCGAAAAGGTGGGCGTCGACTTCATTGTGCGCCAGGCGCTGGACCGGAAGGCTGGCGTGCGGACGGGCCCACGCGTGTTGCATAATGCACTCGATGTCGTTTCGACGAGGAGACAAGCATGATCATCGTGACCAGCGAATACGTAGCCGGATACAAGATCACCGAAACCAAGGGCCAGGTGTTCGGGCTGGTGGTGCGCAGCCGCGGCATTGGCGGCAACGTGATGGCGGGTCTGCGCTCCATAGTCGGCGGCGAAATCAGCGAGTACACCCAGATGCTGGAGGAGGCGCGCCGCCACGCCACCGACCGCATGGTGCAGAACGCGCAGGCGATGGGCGCCAACGCGGTCGTGATGATGCGTTTCGACTCGTCCGAGATCGGCCAGACCATGAGCGAGATCGTGGCGTATGGCACCGCCGTCATGATCGAAAAGGCGTAACGTGCTGGCGATCGCACTCTACGTCATCGGAGCATTGCTGCTGTTGATCGCGGCCGTTGCGCTGCTGATCGGCGGAACGCTGGCGCTGTTCCTGCCGCAACTGATTGCAGGCGGATTGTTCCTGATCATTGCGCTCGCGATTGAACGCTGGCGTTACAAGCCGGTCAGCGAAACGCGCCCGGATCCGCGCTGGACCGATACCGGTGAACGTTTCGTCGATCCCGAAACCGGCGTGCTGACGGCGGTGTATTTCGACCCGGCCAGGGGCGAGCGGCATTACCTCGCGGCGCCTGGCGCGCAACACGGGCCGTAGGGCGGACAGCGTCCGCTGGCGAGCCGTTTACGGCGCGCAATGCCCGCCCCACACCGTCAACCGTACGGCGGACACTGTCCGCTGGCGAGTCGTTTACGGCGGGCAATGCCCCCCTACACCGTCAACCGCAGGGCGGACAGCGTCCGCCGACGAGGGGACATCCATGCCGCAGCCGTCGGCGCTTCAATGCTGCTTCGGCGTCGGCCCCTGCACAACCTGTACCAGGTTGGTCGGCTGGACGTATTTCCTGAATGCGTCCTGCACCTCGGCGGCCGTCAGATCGAGATAGTGCTTGGCGGCCACCATCGGCTCGTTCAATGGCTCGCCCTTGATGCTCCAGTCGAGTAGTGAGCGGGCGATGTTGCGGACGCTCGAGACTTCAAGCGGGATCGAACGGATTTGCGCCTGCTTGGCATTCAGCAGTTCGTCGGGCTTGACTGGTGTGTTGCGCATTGCGTCCAGGTTCTTCCGGACCAGCTTGTCAACCGGTTCCACCTTGTTCGCGTCGCTGCCGTAATACACGTACAGGATCGAACGCGAGCGGTCGAAGTTCATGGACGAGCTGGCGCCATAGGCGTAGCCGTGCTTGACGCGGATATCGACCATCAGGCGCGACGCGAAGCCGTTGCCGCCCAGCACCTCGTTGCCCAGTTGCAGCGCGTAGCGATCGGGGTTATGGATGTTCAAATCCAGCATCTGGCCCATGTACACCTGGTCCTGCGAGGCATAGGCGTTCGGCACCACGGTGTAGACGGCCGGGTTGGTCGGCACCGGCTTCGGAATCACGTCGGGTTTGGGGCCGGTCGCCTTCCATGCGCCGAAAGTTTTTTCGACCTCGGCCTTGGCCTGGTCGGGCGTCACGTCGCCGACAATCACGATGGTGGTCATGCCGGGACGATATACCTTGGCGAAATAATCCTTGACGTCCACGAGGGTCAGCGCATCCACCGTTTTCGGGGTCGCCTCGCGCAGGCCCGGATCGCCGGCGGGCAGCATGCCTTTGTCGAGCGCCCGGAACATCTTGTAGCGCGGCGATTGCAGTTCGCCGGCGAGTGTGCGGGCAAGGGTCTTCTGTTGCACGCCGAACGCCTTTTGCGGCAGTGCCGGGTGCAGTTCGTTGTCGGCCAGAAGCCGCATGCCGCGGTCGAAGTTCTCGGCCGGGACCACGAGGTGGAAACTGCTGCCGCCTGACTCGGTGGCGGCGAGTTCGTCCAGCGCCTTGTGGAACGCGGCGCGATCCAGCGTGGTGGTGCCGTAATCGAACAGCGAGCCCAGCAACCGGCCGACACCTTCCTGACCCTTGGGCGCCTGCAGGTCTTCATTGCTGTCCACGCGGCCATAGACCGTAACGGTCTTGCTGACGTGGGTGGGCTGCACGATCAGGGTGATGCCGTTGGCCAGCGTCATCTTGACCGGGTCGAGCGTCCAGTGTGGCATCTGCAATTTGGCGAGTTGTTGCGTGGCCCACTCGGGCAGCGGCGCATCCAGCTTGTCATTGCTGGCGAATTGCTCGGTGCCGCCGAACCCATGGCTGTTGGGCGGGCGCTTGCCGTTCGGATTGGGCGTCAGCACCACGGTGATGCGCTGGTCGGGCTTCATATATTCGTGCGCGATGCGGTCGACGTCTGCCGGCGTCACCGCGAGGATCTGGTCGAGCGCCTCTTTCGGCGAGTTCAAGCCCTGCCATGCCAGCGCCTGCGACCAGGTCTCGGCAAGGTTCATCGCA
>JBOHYV010000374.1:0-2812 GCA_050738135.1 Rhodanobacteraceae bacterium
GCGGCAGCGGGTTCAGGGCGATGCGCACGCACCGACGCATGGATCACCCGAAACGGCGTGATGACCGTCGTCGATCGGGATGATCCCCGCGACCCGGCGCGTGCCAGCCATCCTTGTGCGGTGCGTCGCCAAAGCGAAGCCGCTGTTGTCGAAAGTCAGGGCATGGAAGCCCGTTCTGGACTTCATGTACGCGGGGCGCACCACATGGACGAAGCTGCTGCAGCGGAGCCGCGATCGGGGACGCTGGGGTATCGAAAGTCAGGGCATGGAAGCCCGTTCTGGACTTCATGTACGCGGCGCGCATCGCATCGACAAGCTGCTCAGCGGAGCCGCGATCAGGGACGATCGCACAATCAACGTATCCAGCCGCCGATACCTACCCCGATCCTGACGTTCGGATGTCCCTGGCGCATTTCCTCCGCGGTCCAGTGGTGCAACGCATCGCTATGCATCAAGGCAAAGGTGTAGCCCGCTTGCCCGACGGTGCCGGAGCGTGCGCCGGCGAGTGTTCCGCGCAACGTCACCAGAGAATTTTCCGGAAAATTCATGGGGTCCACGAAGCCCGGCACGAGGGCGATGAAGCGTCCGGTCGCGGGCGCGTTCAGGCGCGGCCGTTGCGACGAATCGAGCGGGTAGGCGAGGATTTCGATTTCGCTGTGGTTGGCGAAGTTGTGCACCGAGACCACGCGACCGCCCCACACGACGTCCAGACCGTGGAAGTTTCCGGGCGACGTCGCGACCTGCCGGGGCGTCGCGGTGACGCTCGATGGCCCCGTTTTGTAGAGGGGGGCCGGTGCGCAGGCAGCGATTGCACCCGACAGCGCCAGTACGAGGAGGACTCTGGGCAAGCAACGGATTGATGCGCGCATGACAAAGGTCGACATTGAGACGGGGCCGTCGAAGCATAACCAGAAAAGGCAACGTCGGCGTGAACCGTGGCACCGATCAGCCGCTGTGCAGCCAGCGCAGGCGCTGCGATGCCCGTGGGGATTGCGCCAGCGCCTGGCACAACACGGGCAGCAGGGCGGCAAGCGCCGCATCGACCCTCCACGGCGGATTCGCGATCACCATGCCGCAGCCGTTCAAACGCAGTGGCGAATCATCCGGTCGCACCATGAGCTCTGCGACCAGGACTTCCCCGAATGGGCCGACCGTCAAATGGCGATGAAACGGCGCGATCGTCCGCTGCGACTTGATCGGATACCACACCGCGTACATGCCGTTCGGCCAGCGCTCGCATGCTTTCGCGAGCGCGGCTTCGATCGCGGCGAATTCACCTTCCTGGGCTTCGAAGGGCGGATCGACAAGCACCAGTCCGCGCCGTTCCCGTGGTGGCAGCAATGCGTTCAACGCCGCATAGCCATCGCGCTCGTGTACGTGTACACGCGGATCGTTCCGGAACCGACTGCGCAGCGTGTCGGCTTCACCGGTCTGCGTTTCGCACAACACCAGCCGGTCATGCTCGCGCAGCGCACCCGCCGCCAGCAGCGGTGAGCCCGGATAGATTCGCGGCAATCCGTCCGGGTTCAGCATGCGGACGACCTCGACGTAGCGCTGCAACGGCGCCGGCAGGTCGGCAGAGTCGAACAGCCGCCCGATGCCGGTCCGCCATTCGCCGCTCTTCATCGCGTCGGGACCGTCCAGCGCATAGCTGCCGCGGCCCGCGTGCGAATCGAGATAGCACAGCGGCTTGTCCCTGGCTGTCAGCGCATCCAGCAGTGTCAACAGGATCGCGTGCTTGAATACGTCCGCGAAATTGCCGGCATGGAAGGCGTGGCGATAGTTCATGCATCGATTCCGGGCAGTGACAGTATAGGTGCCGGCAATTTGCCGCAGGTTTGCGGGCTCGGTTCCGCGTCGGCGGCGCAGTAGCATGGCGACATGACCGATCCAGGCGCGTCCAGCCCCCGCGAACCCGCCCTGCAATCCACTCTGACTTGCCCGCATTGCGGGCACCGCAGCGTGGAGACCATGCCCGAAAACGCCTGCGTGTTTTTTCACGAGTGCACGGGTTGCGGGAAGCTGTTGCGGCCAAAGCCAAGCGACTGTTGCGTGTTCTGTTCGTACGGCGATGTGCCGTGTCCGCCTGTGCAATCCGGGCAGTCCTGCTGCGGCCATTGACCCGGGCGGCGCCTGCTTCGACCGAAATGCACTCTCGAGGCGCAGGTTGTCGCTGCCGGCCGTCAGCTTGCGGCTGCCGGTACCCGCCCGCGCACCAGCAACGGCCCGACCACGACGAGGTAAACGCAATAGGCGATGAACCACGCTGCTGCGGCCCCCACCCAGCCGGCGGGCAGGTCATAGCCGAGCCGCAGGATTGCAGCGACGGTTGGCAGCAGGAACATGATCGTCAGCACCGGATTGGAACGGATCGGCACGCCGCTGTGGCCTTGCGCGACGCGCACCATCATGCCCAGCGAGAGCGTACCCAACGCGCCCACCGTGATGCCGTGCAGGGTGTCGATTTCCGGCATGGCGTATGCGCCGGTCAATGCGAGGCCGCGCACGATCAAGCCGATCGCCAACCACGAGTAGCCGAGGTGCAGCACCCACAGCATCGGCTCGCGCCACGTCTGCCAGCCACGCCAGCCGATCAACCGCACCAGCGCCAGAAGCGCCACGATCAGCATCAACATGCCGCGCGCGCGATCCGGAACGCCCGCGAGGCCGAACAACAGCACCAGTGCACCACCGCCGTTCACCGCAAAGATCAGGTATTTGTTCACCCACATGGCGGGGCCACCGAGCTTGCGCCCGGTGAAGAACGGGATCACCCGCCCGCCGATTGCCAGCATCAGCACCATCAGCAAAT
>JBOHYV010000375.1:0-2764 GCA_050738135.1 Rhodanobacteraceae bacterium
CACCCAGACGCGGCGCGATGCCGATCTTCACCGTTGCGACATCCTTGACCAGCACCGGCGTGCCGTCGTGCACCGCCAGCACGATGTTGTCGATGTCCTTGGGCGTCTTGATCCGGCCGAGGCCCCGCACGTAGAAAAATTGCCCGCCTTGCTGGTAAAAGCCGCCGCCCGCGTTGCTGTTGTTGGCGGCCAGCGAGGCTTCGATCTGCGTGACGGAAAGGCCCAGCGCCGCGATCTTCACCGGGTTCAGCAGCACCTGGTACTGCATGGTGCCGCCACCGAAACCCGAGTCATCTGCGACGCCCGGCACCGAGCGGTACTGGGGCGCAATCACCCAGTCTTCCAGCGTCTTCAGCTCCATCGGTGAGCGATCGGAACTTTGCAGCACGTAGCGATAGACCAGCCCGGACGGCGGCGACATCGGCGAGATCGACGGCGCGACGCCAGCCGGCAACGTGATCTGCGGCAGGCGGTTGTAAACGCGCTGGCGCGCGAAGTAGTGGTCGGTGCCGTCGGCAAATGTCAGCGTCACATCGGACAAGCCGTACAGAGAAATCGAGCGCTTGGTGACGAGGCTCGGGATCGCGTTCATCCCCAGCTCCATCGGCACCGTGATCTGTTGTTCCACCTCTTCCGCCGAATGCCCCGGCCACTGCGCGATGATTTCCACCATCGGCGGCGACAGGTTCGGGTACGCATCCATCGGCAGGACCTTGTAGGCCCAAACGCCCGCCGCCGCCATGCCCAGGCACAGCAGCACCACCAGCAGGCGCTGTTCCAGTCCGAACGCGACGACGCGATTGATCAACGACGGCTTGCGCGGCTCGCCGTTGGGTGGAAGCTGCTGTGCGTTCATTGCGACTGGATGAATTGCAGGAAGATCGAACCATCCACCACCACTTTGTCGCCGGGGTGGAGCCCTTCCGGAATCACGTAGCGATCGCCCGTACGCATGCCCAGCGTGACCGGCCGCCGCGCGTAGCTGCCATCCGCCTCAACCGCGTACACGAACGGCAGGTTTTCGTCGTCGCGCAGCACCGCGGAAACCGGCACCAGCAGGCCGGTGTGCGCGTCGTGTGATTGGATGTCGACGGTCACGTACATCTGCTTTTTCAACGCGCCGTCGGGGTTGTCCACGCGCACCCGCGCCTGCACCGAGCGCGTATCCGGATCGATCACCGCACCGATGTTGGTGACGCTACCCGCGATGGGTTTGCCGCCTGCGCCGGTCACGACCGTTGCCGGATCACCTATCGCGACGTGCGCGGCATCAGCGCCGAACACGTTGGCCATCACCCACATCTTCGAGGTGTCCGCGATCGTGAAGCACGGCGTCGTGCCGGCAGCCAGCGTCTGCCCCGGCGCAATCGATTTATCGACCACGCTTCCGGCGATCGGCGCGCGGATCACCCCCTGCCCGTGCGCGATGGATTTGCCGGCTCGCACCGCAGCGATGGTTTGCTTGTCCATGTGCAACGCGCGCAGCGCCTGCAATGCGGCGGCGCGCTCGGCATCCACGCCGGCCGCATCGGCCTGGGCCTGTGCGTTCTCGCGTTGGGAAATCGCCTGGTGCGCATACAGCTCACGGTCGTTGGCCGCGACCGCATCCGCCGCCGTGGCGGCGATCACCGCCTTGCGATACGCGCCGATCGCGGCCGTGAAATCGGGCGAATCCACCCGCGCCAGCGCCTGTCCTTGCGCAACATGTTCGCCCAGCGTCACCAGCACCTTGGTGACCGGCCCCGAAAAAGGCGCCAGCACGGCGGTTGCACGGTTGCGGTCGAAATCGACCACGCCGGTGGTGGCGATCGTGGTGCGGTACTGCGTGGGCGCGAGCGTGACAACGTGGATGCTGCCCTGCTGCGCCTTCGTCAGCGTGACATTGTGTGGCGTGGCGGATGCGGGCGGTGCGGACGGCTTGCCGGAGCAGCCGGCGAGTGTGACGAAAGCGAGCAATCCGGCTATTGAAACGCCAGTGCGCAACATACGATGACGCCATACAAAACCGTCGTCATTCCGGGGCTGCGCGCGAAGTTTGCGCGCAGAACCCGGAATCCAGTTCTTCCGAAAAACTTGAAACGACAACAGGATTCCGGGTTCCATCGCCTGCAGAGCCGGCGATGGCCCCGGAATGACGAGGTATTGAATCCCCCGCCGTACGCGGACTCGATCGTGATTTGGGTTCATCTGATCACTGCTTTGCAAGATTCTTGTTATGCCACCAGCCGCCGCCCAACGCCTGATACAGCGCCGCGGTGTCGGAAAGGCGATTGGCCTCGGCCGTGACGAACGTGATCCGCGCCTGCTGCCATGCCTGCTGGGCCACCAGCAGCTCGAACGTGCCGATGTAGCCGTGCTTGAGTTGCAGCTGCGACAAGTCCAGCGTGGTCTTCGCCGCGCGCACCGCCGCGGCCGCGGCGTGCAGCGCGTCCGCGTCCTGCTGCAACGCGACCAGGGTGTCGGCAACGTTCTGGAATGCGGTCAGCACCGTCTGCCGGTACTGCTCGGCCGCCTCGACGTAGGCTGCCTTGGCCGCGCGTTCCTGGTGCATCAGCTGACCGCCCTGGAATATCGGCGCCGCCAGCGATGCGGCGATGCCCCAAAACCCGGTTCCGGATCCAAACACCCTGGAGATCGCGAGCGCGGTGCTGCCGGCATCGGCGGTGAGCTCGAGGTTGGGCAACCGCTCGGCCGCGGCGACGCCGATCGCGGCGCTGGCGGCGTGCAGGTTGGCGCGGGCCTGACGGACGTCGGGGCGCTGCGC
>JBOHYV010000376.1:0-2701 GCA_050738135.1 Rhodanobacteraceae bacterium
TTCCTGAGGCGCTTGCCCAGTTCGGCGTTCACCACGGCGGCCGGCAACAGCTTTTCCTCACCACCGAGCGTGACCAGCGTGGCCCTGCCGACCGTGTGGCTCAAGGCTTCGGAATCAGGCCCGAACGGCGACACGAATCCGTGCGTGGCGGCTTCCAGCGGCCCGCAGGCGCGCAGGGCGTGGCCGGCCAACGCGGTGTCGAGATCCTTGAGCGACTTGGCGACGGAGGCCGAAAAGCGGAACAGGGTGAGATTGCGGAAGAACATTTGGGAGAACCGGGATTGGGGATGGGTGGTGGGGGTGCCAGGAACGGTTCGGCGTGGCGAGTGCGTCAGAGCTTGCGCTCCCGCCACCCGTCTCCCGTTACCGCTTCACTCGACAGCCAGGCGTGAGCATCCGGCCGCGATGTCTCACTGCGCGAGCCGAGAGCCTGGAAATCGAACAGCTTGCGGTCAGCCAGTTGCGAAGGCGCGACATGCGCGAGCGCGCGGAACATGATCTCGCTGCGGCCGGGATGCTCGCGTTCCCACGCCTCCAGCATCCGCCGCACCTGCTTGCGTTGCAGGTTGTCCTGCGAGCCGCACAGGTTGCACGGAATGATGGGAAACGCGCGCGCGACGGCGTACTCGGCGACTTCGCTTTCACGACAATATGCCAGTGGCCGGATCACCACGTGCTTGTTGTCGTCGGACAGCAATTTGGGCGGCATCGCCTTCAACGTGCCGCCGTAAAACAGGTTCAGGAAAAAGGTAGCGAGGATGTCATCGCGGTGATGGCCCAGCGCGATCTTGTTGAAACCCTCGCGTTCGGCGAACGCGTAGAGCGCGCCGCGCCGGAGCCGCGAGCACAGGCTGCACATGGTCTTGCCTTCGGGCACCACCCGCGTCACCACGCGGTAGGTATCCTGCTCGATCACGTGCAAGGGCACGCCACGACCACGGCAGTAATCCGGGATCACGTGCTCGGGGAAACCGGGCTGCTTCTGGTCCAGGTTCACCGCGACCAGGTCGAATTCCACCGGGGCCCGGGCCTTGAGCGACAGCAGCAGGTCCAGCAGCGTCCACGAGTCCTTGCCGCCGGACAGGCACACCATCAGCCGGTCGCCGTCCTCGATCAGGTTGTAGTCGGCAATCGCGCGGCCGACCGCGTGGCGCAGGCGCCTGGCCAGCCGCGAGGCTTCGTGCGCCTGCCGGCGATCGATGACAGAAGAAGGCTGTTCGGCAGTTCGCATGAACCGGTCAGTGTAGCTGCACCGGCGGCGGCGCTAAACTGCCGCCATGCCGTCCGACAACGATCCCGCCGCGTTGATTCGACGTCTCACCGAGCTGCGTGAAGAGCACCGCAACCTCGACGTGACGCTTGCCAGGCTGGCGGGTGATCCTGCGTGCGACCAACTGGAATTGAGCCGGTTGAAGAAGCGCAAGTTGAAGTTGAAGGACATGATCGCGTACTTTGAGAACAAGCTTATACCGGACCTGGACGCATGAAGCACGGGACCGGGGATCCGGGACCGGGGACCGGCGGAAATCCTCTCGGCCCGATCGTCCTTCAAGACGAACACGTCGCGCTCGAACCGCTGACGCTCGAGCACGTCGCGGGTCTGGAACAGGCCGCGGCCGACGGTGAATTGTGGAATCTGCATGTCACCTACGTGCCGCCACCCGGCGCAATGCGGGCGTACGTCGAGGCGGCGTTGGCGATGCGGGCCACGGGCGAATCGCTGCCGTTCGCGGTGCGCGACAAGCGCGACGGCGCCCTCGCCGGCTCGACCCGTTACTACGATTTTTCCGGCGAGGTGCCGCGCGTGTCGATCGGGCACACGTGGTATGGCGCCAGCCGTCAGCACACCCGCGTCAATACCGCGTGCAAGCTGCTGCTGATCGACCATGCCTTCAACGTGCTGGGCTGCGCCTCCGTGCGCTGGGAGACCGACATCCTCAACACACGTTCGCAGCAAGCGATCGAGCGGCTGGGTGCACGACGCGAGCGCGTGCTGCGGCAGCACCTGCGTCGCCACGATGGCACGATTCGCGACACCGTCACGTACTCGATCATTGCGTCCGAATGGCCGGTGCTGCGATCGAAACTCGTCGCGAAACTGCGTTGAAAAAGCAGTTTCGCTTGCTTCGCGAAGCCGGGGCACTTTCGTCTGGTTTCGCTCGCCTCAGCGGCGAGCGGGGTACTTTCTGTTGTGGCCAGTACTGTCCGGGGAACCTGTCATGCGGCTCGCGTAAGTAGCAGAGTCCGTTCCAGATTCCTGAGATTCAGGGGTGTCATCGATTTCAACCGCAATGGCTGCATGCTTGCCCGATTCCGACTCGGGGCGGGTGCCATGCACAACGGTCGCTATGTGTTCTCCCAACTCGTGCAGCACCTGCCGCTGCACACCTTCCGACGATGCGTGGAGCGTTACGGCGGCAACCGCTACGTCAAACAGTTCTCGTGCATGGACCAGTTCCTGTGCATGGCGTTCGCACAACTTGCCGGGTGCGAGAGCCTGCGCGATATCGAACTGCGGCTGCGTGCGCATCAGGCGAAGCTATACCACTTCGGCATTCGTGGCCAGGTGTCGCGCAGCACCTTGGCCGATGCCAACGAACAGCGCGATTGGCGCATCCATGCCGACTTCGCGCAGAGCCTGATCGTGACGGCGCGCCGGTTGTAGGCCGATGAGCCACTCGGCATCGAACTCGACCACACC
>JBOHYV010000377.1:0-2691 GCA_050738135.1 Rhodanobacteraceae bacterium
CCCGACGCAACGGTGCCTGCTCCGAGTAGGCGTCGAAGAATGCGGCGGGTGGTGAGCCGAACAGGATCAGCATCGCGAGTTCCGCTTCCGCCCATCCGTAGTGCACCGCGCCGGCGTCGATCAATGCGGGTGCACCGTTGCCGCACACATGCAGGTTGCCCGACCACAGGTCCCCGTGCAGCAGCACCGGTGGCATGTCGGGGATATGTTCGTGCAAATGTCCACATATCCGTTCGATGGCGCTGACGTCGCGCGCTTCGACTGCGCCCGCGTCACGCGCCCGCCGCACTTGCGGCAACAGGCGGCGTTCGGCAAAAAAGCACCAGCCGTCCGCATCCTGCGCGTTGTCCTGCGCAGAGTCGCCGCAATAGCCGTGTTGGTCGAAGCCGAAGTGCGCGCTGGCGGTCGCGTGCTGCGCGGCGAGTCCGGCGCCCGCGCATTGCCAATAACCGGTTGCAGGGACGCCTTCGCCCAAGTCTTCCAGCATGATGCGTTGCCGGGTCGTCTCGAACACTTCCGGTACCCGCAACGCGCCGGCTTCACGCAACGCCGCGAGCCCGCGTACTTCGGCCTCGAAAAAACCGGGTGGTGCATCCGGCCTGTGCTTCACGAGGACGTGCTGGCCGTCGGCCAATCGTTCGCGTCGGAGGCGGGTGCCGCTGTTCATGCCATGGGCCGCGACCCGCGCCGAATGCGCGTTTCCCGGAACGTGCCGCCCGAGCTCGATAACACACGAGTTTTCATGCGCAAGCCATTGGTGCCGAAGGAGAGACTCGAACTCTCACGCTTTTAAGGGCGGCGGATTTTGAGTCCGCTGCGTCTACCGATTCCGCCACTTCGGCCAAGCTGGCCAGTATGCGGGAGTCGGCGCTTCCGGGCTAGTGGGCCGGGGCAGCAACGCCGTCCAGATGCAGTTCCTGCGGGTGCCTGATGTACCACTCGCCACGCTCGGGCTCGAACACGTTGCAGCTTGACATGCGGTCTTGATAGACGTGCACGCTGACCGCGATGTCGGTGTCGCTGGCGTTGCAAATGGTGTGGTGTTCGTGGGGCGGGATCAGGCTGCCGGCCGAACCCGCGCCGGCCTGGATTACCCCAGCCGGGACGAAACGATAACGCGGGTCTTGCTGCTCGCACAGTTCGTATTGCACGACTTCGAGCGCGCCCTGCCATACGCCTTCCACGCACCACATCCCGGAGTGATCGTGGATGGGCGTGCCCTGGCCGGGGCTCCAGGTCATCGCGATCACGCAGTAGCCGTGCTCGGGGCTGCAATAGAGTTCCCGTCGTGCGTAATGTTCGGCGCAACCCTCGAACACGCAATCAGGCAGCCGCACCTCGTCGGCATTGATGGCGTCGCACAACGCCACGCGCAAAGCACGCATCGTGCTGGCGGTGTCGCTGGTGTCGATGGCTGCGTCGAGGGTGCGAACCAGTTTTGTGCGTCCGGAAAATTCAATGCCCATGGCACAAGTTTATAACCGGCGCGCCCGAAGGTGGCAAGCGACGCCGGCGCGATCCAGGCAAGCATCCACGATGCCTACAATGTCGCCATGAACGCGCCGATTGCGGCGCCGAAACGACCGGTGTCGACCAGGAAGGCATCGTGGCCCTGGGGTGAATCGAGCCCCACGAAGGTGGTGTCGGTACCCGTGGCGGTGAGGTCATCCGCCAGTTGCTGTTGCTGCTCCAGCGGGAACAGGATGTCGGTCTCGACGCCGATCACCAGCGCGCGTTCCAGCTTCATTTTTGCGAGCGCATTGCGCACCGCGGTCGCGGGGTCGGGTGTACCGCCGTATTCGGCAAGATCGAACCAGTCCGAGGCGCGCGACAGGTACAGATAGCAATTGGGATCGAAGGAGCGCGTGAAGCGGCGCGCGTGGGCGTTGAGGTAGGACTCGATCTGGAACTCCACACCGAAAGGCTCCTGTTCGCGCTCGTCCGCATCCAGCCGGATCCGCCCGAAGCGCCCGCGCCATTCGAGCGCCGAGCGGTAGGTGATCACCCCCAGCTTGCGGGCGATGTTCATGCCGGTTTCGGGGTAGTGCTCATCGTCGTAATGACCTTCGTTCCAGTTCCGGTCGAGCCGGATCGCCTCGCGCTGCAGCGAACGGATCGCGATCGCGAACGGCTGCGCACGCGGTGCGGTGCACACGCTCACGTGCGCGCGGGCGCAGCCGGGGTGGTGGGCCAGGCAGCCCAGCGCGGCCATCCCGCCCATCGAGCAGCCCACCAGCGCCGCCAGGCGTTCGATGCCGAGCCCGTGCACCAGCGCGTAGCCGGCGTTGCCGGCGTCTTCCAGCGACAGTTCCGGAAATTCGAGGCGCCATGGTTCGCCGGTGGCGGGGTTGGTCGAGGCAGGCCCGCTCGAACCTTTGCAGCTGCCCAGGGAGTTCGCACAGATCACGAACCAGCGCCGGGTGTCGATGGCCTTGCCGGGGCCGATGATGTCTTCCCACCATCCGGGTGAATCGTCGATGGTATTGCGAGCCGCGTGCGCGCTGGGCGAGAGGCCGGTGAGGATCAGCACTGCGTTGTCGCGCGCGGCGTTCAGCGCCCCCCAAGTTTCGTAGGCGAGTTGCGCATCGCGCAATTCACCACCCCGCTTCATTGCAAAGGGCGATGGCAGGTCGAAATACTGGCGAGCGTCGGCCATGGTGGTCAGTGCGCAAACGAAAGTCGGGAGGTTAG
>JBOHYV010000378.1:0-2684 GCA_050738135.1 Rhodanobacteraceae bacterium
GCATGGTTCGAACAGGACGCCGAGGACGCACGTGCGTTTCTGGCAGCGCGCGGATTGCTGCCAGTCTCGCTCAACGAGGCGACTCCGGCAACGCCCTGATCACGTCCACCAACCGCGCGCGCAGACGTTCGGATAAACCTGCGAGTTCTTCAGCTTCGTTTTCCGTCAGCGCGCCATAGCCGCGCAGGTGCCGCGGTCCGAGTTCGGTCGCCTCGACCATCGTGAGCGCCAGTTGCGCGTTGGCCGCGTGCCGCGCGGACAAGTCCGGCGGTTCCAGGCGCAGCGCATGCCGCGTCATGAACGCGCAAAGTTCCCCGCGTACCGCCGCGATACCGATCTCGGCGCGACGGCGCGTGTCGGCATCGACGTCGTCGATGCACTGCGCGATCAGGGCGCCGCGCGGGACCGGCGCCAGCAACGCCGACACTTCTGCCAGCACCGCATCCAGATGCCGAAAAGCCACCAGCAGATGCTGACGATGATTCGACGAAAACATCGGTTCCTGACCACTTGACAAACGCGTCGCCGACTACGCTACCATCACCTCGCGCAAGGGAGATGGCATTCCTCCCAGAACCGCCAAGCTGTCATTGGCTAATGATGCCTACCGAGCCGGGCCAACCGGTGCGTGTAGGTGCCGCCTTTCGACGACAGCCTCGCGCGTGCGTGCGGCCCCAACAGACACGACGAAAAAGGGGACCGCGATGCTCATCGCTCTTGTTGCCACCGGTTGCGGCGCCTTCCTCGGCGCCTGTCTGCGCTATCTGTTCGGCGTCTGGTTCAACCCGATCTTTCCGACCGTGCCGCTGGGCACGCTGGCCGCCAACCTGCTGGGTGGCCTGCTGATGGGCCTGATGATGGCCTTGATCGAGCAATTCCAGGCGCTGTCCCCGGAAGTACGCCTGTTCATCATCACCGGTTTTCTGGGCGGCCTCACCACTTTTTCAACGTTCTCGGCGGAAACCGTCACGCTGATGCTGCGCGGCGAATACGCGTGGACGCTCGGGATCATCGGACTGCATCTCGTCGGCACGCTGGGCATGACGCTGCTCGGTTTCTTCCTTGTACAAGGTATCGCGAGGACCTTCGCATGAGCACACGCACCGAGGGTGTCTATCTGCGTTTTTTCGTCCACGAAAATCGCCGCCACCACGGCATCCTGCTTTACGAGTGGCTGCTGGAACAGGCCAAGGCCATGGGCATCCACGGTGGCACGGCCTTCAGGGCTATTGCCGGTTTCGGCCGGCACGGCGTAATGCACGAACAGCACTTCTTCGAACTGGCTGGCGACGTCGCGGTCCGGCTGGATTTCCTGGTGACGTTCGAGGAAGCGGACAAGCTCATCAAGCTGGTCGAAACCGAGAAGTTGGTCATCCCGTTTGCCGAATTGCCGGCGGAATTCGGCATCACGGGCGGCACTCCCTGATGGCCGGATTGCGCCACAAGCACTCGCCGTCTCGGCGCTGATGTCACTGGGAGAGCCGCATGTCGCCGATCGCCAGGTATCTCGTGATCAATCTGATACAGATCGCCTTCCTGCTGGTATTCGCGCCGTTGCTCAAGGGCGTGTTGGCGCGCTTCGAGGAGATTATCCAGGGCAAGCGCGGGCCCAGCATTTTCCAGCCCTACTACGACATCCGGAAGCTGTTCGGCAAGAACGAAGTTGTGTCCGAGGAGAGCACCTGGCTGTTCCGGTTCGCACCACTCATCGAATTCGTGATGCCGATGATGGTCGTGATCCTGATCCCGGCACTCACCGCATATCCGCTGTTCTTCGCTTTTGCCGGGGACATGATCGCAGTGGGCTTTCTGTTCTCCGCCAGCGGCTTCTTCGTGGTACTGGCGGCGATGGATACCGCACAGGTGTACGGCGGCATCGGCGCCAGTCGCATGCGTCCGTGCTTGCGGCGGGTGTCGTCCACGACGTCACCCGGCTCGGCGCGCAACTCGGACGAGGCCTGTTGCCGCTGCGTGGCTTGGTGGTGATGCATTCCGACATGCCGCGAACCGGCATCGTCTATGCGATGTCGACCGCGCTGACCTTCGCGGTGTTGGCATTCATGCTGCTGGTCGTGTGGTTGCTCGCCCGAGTTCTCCGCCGGCGCCGTCGGGTCGTGCGCCGCGTGCCATGGAACGGCGGCATTCCGCGCCTGCGGCCCGAAATGGCTTACACCCCGACGACATTTGCGGCGCCGGTGCGTGTGCTGTTCAACAGTTTGTTCGATCCCCAGGTCGCCCGCCAGGAACAACGCCAAGGTGCGTTCCTGACTGCACGCGAGCACCATGAAGTCCACGTGCACGTTTTCGACCGGTTGCTGGTCCACCCGCTGACGACCGGAATGCAGGCAACGGCGAAGTTCCTGGCCCGCATGCACCACGGCAAGATCACAGTGTATGCCGCGTACGTGCTGGCGAGCCTCATGGCCGTGATGCTGGCCGCCGTGGTGACGTTGTGGTGAAGACAGGCACACCGCCTCCCGGCCATTTGCAGCAAGGAGCCGCACAGTGAACCCAAGCCCCGACGATGCCGGGCCATCGCCGTCATCAGCACGCGCCAAACGCGCGCTGTTTTTTGTCGTCCTGCTCGGCATCGTCAGCCTGTTCGCCGACATGACCTATGAAGGTTCGCGTTCGATCTGGGGCCCGTTCCTCGGCACGTTGGGCGCGAGCGGGGCCATCGTCGG
>JBOHYV010000379.1:0-2684 GCA_050738135.1 Rhodanobacteraceae bacterium
TGGATTTCGATGCCGGTGTCGAGCTTGGCGGGCTTGGTGCGCTTGGTGGCCGAGGCGCCCTTCAGTGCAGGCGCAGTATCGACGATGGTCAAGGCCACGCTGGTCGGTATCTGCAGCGCTACGGGCGCCTCGTCGATCAGTTGCACGTAATAACCTTCCATGCCTTCGATGATGTACGCGGCGCTGTCGCCGATCACGTCGGTGCCGAGCATGTATGGCGTGTAGTCCTCGGCGTCGAGGAACACGAAGGCATCGCCGTCCCTGTAGGAGTAATCAACGGCGCGCCGGCTCAATTCCATTTCCTTGAGATCGTCGTCGGCGCGCAGGCTGAGGTCGTACTTGCGTGCGCCGGGGATCGAATACAAGGTGAAGCGGAAGGTGACGTTGCCGCCGCGCGCAGTCGGGGCGCTGCGTTCCAGGCCGCGCACCTGATAGACGGTGCCTTCGTGTTCGACCACGTTGCCTTTCTTGACGTCGGAAGCCTTCATGTGTGCGGGACTCGGGACTCGGGACTCGGTAGAGCGAGAGCCGTCATGATTTTCGTCAGGAATAGCAAGATCAAAATGGATCCCGGATCAACGCACGTCCATGTGCTGTCCGGGATGACGACATGCTGTCGTCATTTCGGCGCCAGCCGCACGGCACCGTCCAGACGGATCACGCTGCCGTTGAGGTAGCGATTGCCAAGGATGAAGGCGACCGTTTCGGCGAATTCTTCCGGCTTGCCGAGCCGCGACGGGAACGGGATCGAAGCCGACAGGGATTCCTGCACCTGCGCCGGCATGCCGTCCACCATCGGCGTCCAGAAGATGCCGGGCGCAATGGTCATCACGCGGATGCCGAAACGCGACAGCTCGCGCGCCATCGGCAGCGTCATGCCGACCACGCCGCCCTTGGAAGCCGAATACGCGGCCTGGCCTATCTGGCCCTCGTAAGCCGCCACCGATGCGGTGTTGACGATCACGCCGCGCTCCCCGTCTTCGCCGGGTTCGTTCGCCTGCATCAGCGCGGCACCGGCCTTGGCGACGTTGAAGCTGCCGACCAGGTTCACCATCACGGTGCCGGCGAAATTCTTGAGCGGCATCGGACCCTCGCGGCCCAACATGCGGCCGGTGCCGAGGATGCCGGCGCAGTTCATCACCGTGTTCAACCCGGCCATTGCCTCGCGCGCCGCGGCGACGTTGGCGACGACTCCCTCTTCGCTGGTCACGTCGGTCTTGAAGAAGCGCGCGGATGAGCCCAGCTCCTTCGCAGCAGCCGCACCTTTTTCTTCATTGACATCGAACAGCGCCACCTTGCCACCGTGGGCGACGAAATGTTGCGCAACGGCATGACCGAGGCCGGACGCACCGCCGGTGATGACGGCCTTGACCTTGTCGAGTTGCATGGGCTTGCTCCGTGATCTGCAAACGCTCGATTGTAATGCAGGAGCTTGCGTGCAAGCGATCGACGGGTTCTGTCGCGGGTACGCCCGCTCCTACAAGTCGCGGATGAACCACCGATCGCAACCATGGTGGCCGGTAGCGCCCATCGGTGCGCAGATCGGTTCGAAACCATTCTTGCGATACAGCGTCTGTGCCGCGTCCATTCCGGTCAGGGTTTCGAGGTAGCAGCGCTTGAAGCCGAACGCCCGTGCCGTTTCGAGGCAACGCGCAATCATCGCTTTGCCGGCGCCCCGCCCGCGCGCTTGCGGCAGGAAATACATCTTGCGCAATTCGCAGATGCCGGGCTCGCCATGTTGCAGGGGTGCGACACCGCCACCGCCCACGACCGCGCCATCCATTTCGACTACGAAATAGGCGCTGCGCGTTTGCGCGTAGGTCGCACACATCGCATCGACTTCGGCGTCGTGGATCGCGAAGCCCGCCCCGCCTGCACCGAACTCGGGCATCACGCTGCGGATGATCGCGGCGACCGCCGCGTCGTCCCGCAGTTCGATGGGGCGGAGAAAAAAACCGGGGTCAGAGTGCACTTTTTCCTCCAGAGGTGAGCATGGCTTGGCAATCCCGAAAAGTGCACTCTGACCCCGGTTTCATTCGCCCATCCGGGCGCGCGTAACGCGGCTGGAAGTGGGCTTGCCGAGTTGCTTCGCCAGCCACCAGCCCGTTTCAATCAATTTATCCAGGTCGACGCCGGTTTCGATGCCCATGCCCTGCAGCATGTAAGTGACGTCTTCGCTGGCGACGTTGCCGGTTGCGCCCTTGGCGAACGGACAACCGCCGGTACCGGAGACCGAACTGTCCACCACCCGCACGCCTTCCTCGAGACATATCAGGATGTTGGCCAGCGCCTGATCGTAGGTGTCGTGGAAATGCACCGCCAGTGCCTTCATGGGCACCTCCTGCGCGACTGCGTGCAGCATGTTGCGCGCTTTCACGGGCGTGCCGACACCGATGGTGTCGCCCAGCGAAATTTCGTCGCAGCCGAGCTCGTACAGCCGCTTCGACACGCGCACGACGTCCGGCACCGGCACCTCGCCCTGGTACGGACAGCCCAGCACGGTCGAAACGTAGCCGCGCACGCGCACGCCGTCTGCGCGCGCGCGTTCGAGTACCGGGCGGAAGCGTTCGATCGATTCGTCGATCGAAGCGTTGATGTTCTTCTGGTTGAACGCTTCGCTGGCGGCGGTGAACACCGCGATGCTGGTGACGCCAGCCGCACGCGCGCGCTCGTAGCCCTGCATG
>JBOHYV010000380.1:0-2679 GCA_050738135.1 Rhodanobacteraceae bacterium
ATGCTGGCGGGGAAGCTGTACGGCATCACGGTGGAGGCTGCACGCGAACCGGTGGACGTGTGGCACCCCGATGTGCGTTATTGCGAGGTGCGTGACGCCGGGGGCAAGGTGATCGCCGGCGTTTACCTGGATTTGTACGCGCGTCCGGGCAAGCGCGGCGGCGCCTGGATGGATGTGTGTCGTGCGCGCTTTCGCGACGGCGACAGCCTGCAATTGCCGGTTGCCTTCCTCACCTGCAACTTCGCGCCACCCGTAAGGAAAAGCCCGGCCGAAGTCCGGCCGACGTCCCTCGCCCGCACCGCGGGAGAGGGGGAGGGCACTCGCGGAGTGAGTGGTGGGGTGAGGGTGGACGATCAGGTTCACCCGTCGCTCTTGACCCACGACGACGTGCAGACGATCTTCCACGAGTTCGGCCACGGCTTGCACCACATGCTGACCCGCATCGACCTGCCCTCGATCGGCGGCACCGACGGCGTGGAGTGGGACGCGGTGGAATTGCCCAGCCAGTTCATGGAGAACTTCTGCTGGAACCGCCAGGTGCTGGACCTGTTCGCGGCGCACTGGTCGAGCGGGGAAAAGCTGCCGGATGACTTGTTCGACAAAATGCTCGCGGCACAGCATTTCCAGGCCGGCATGTTCCTGTGCCGGCAACTGGAATTCGGCCTGTTCGATTTTCTGTTGCACGCGAACTACGATCCCGCGCACGGCGCGCGGGTGATGGAGACGCTGGAAGCCGCGCGGCGCGAGGCGGCGGTGTTGCATCCGCCCGCGTGGCAGCGTTTCCCGCACGCGTTCACGCACGTTTTTGCCGGTGGCTATGCGGCCGGCTACTACAGCTACCTGTGGGCCGAAGTGTTGTCGGCGGACGTGTTCGGCGCCTTCGAAGAGCAGGCCGGCGAAACCGGGAGCGCCATTGACGCCGCCACCGGCGCACGCTTCCGTGACGAATTTCTCGCTGTCGGCGCCAGCCGACCGGCGCTGGAAAGCTTCATCGCTTTCCGGGGGCGCGCGCCGCAACCGGACGCATTGCTGCGCTCGTATGGGCTCGCCGCATGAGTTCGTGAGCCGTGAAAATCGCCTCGTGGAACATCAATTCGCTGAAGGTGCGTTTGCCGCACGTCGAGCAGTGGTGCCGCGAAGCGCGGCCGGATGTGCTTGCGTTGCAGGAGACCAAGACGCAAGACGACAAATTTCCCCGGGAAGCGATCGAGGCGTGCGGGTACCACGTCGCGTACTCGGGCCAGAAAACCTACAACGGCGTCGCGATCCTCGCACGTGAACCACTGGAGGACGTCGTCGCGGGCGTGCCGGGTCTCGATGACCTGCACAAGCGCGTGCTGGCGGCCACGGTGGGCGGCGTGCGCATCATCGATCTGTATGTCGTGAATGGTCAAAGTGTCGGTAGCGAGAAGTACGAGTGGAAGCTCAAGTGGCTGGTCGCCGTCACCGCTTACCTGCGCGACGAACTGCAACGCCATGGCAAGGTGATCGTACTTGGCGATTTCAACATCGCACCGGATGATCGTGACGTGCACGATCCGGCAGCATGGCAGGGACAGATCCTGTGTTCGGAACCCGAACGTGCAGCGTTGCAGGGCATCGTGGACCTCGGCTTCGTGGATTCATTTCGTGCCTTCGTGGAGGACGGCGGGCACTTCAGTTGGTGGGACTACCGCCAGGGTGCGTTCCGCCGCAACCTCGGTTTGCGCATCGACCTGATCCTCGCCAGCCAAGCCCTGCACGAGCGCATGAAAACGGTTTCCATCGATCGCGCGCCGCGCACTTGGGAACGCCCGTCCGACCACACGCCGGTGCTTCTGGAACTTGCGAACTGAGCGGCGCGCCCCGATCATCCCGGGCATGGACGAGATGCCCGCGAATCCGGAAATCATCGACGATGTCGAGCTCGAAGTGCTCGACCGTTACTTGCGCGGCCACGCGCAGGATTCCGACGAAACCATGTTGCTCGACGGCGTGCATGGCATGTTGACCGCGCTTGCGATCGGTCCCGATCCCGCGTTGCCCGAGGAATGGTTGCCCGAGGTGCTGCACGCGCCGTTCGAAGACCCCGAACAGGGCGCCGCGGTGCTCGGGTTGCTGGCCAAACTCAATGATTCGATTCCCGCCGAACTCGACGGCGAAATGTACGAGCCTGTGTTGGGTGAGATCGCGCCCGAGCAGGCCGCGCACAGCGACTTGAGCGCGGCCGGGTGGTGCGAAGGCTTCAGCCGCGGCATCGACCTGCGTGCATCGATCTGGGAAACGCGCCTGGCCGAAGATGGCGAATTGCTGGAAATGCTCACGCCAATCATGGCGCTGGCGGTGGATGAGGGCGTGCTGTCCGCCGACATGCCGATCGCGAAACTGGATGACAACGAGTACGAAGCCTGCCTCGCGCAGATTCCCGACGCGGTGGAAGCCGTCGCGCACTATTGGCGCGTGCGCCCGCCGACCGAGCGCGAGCGCAGCGCGGGTGGGGGTTCGTCGTCCGACTCGTTTTCAAGTGCACCGGCCAGACGTGGCGGACGCTGGGTGCACTGAGAGCCGGGACTCGGGACTCGGGAGCCTAACAATCTGCTCGTCATTCAGGGGCCGCATCCAGCTTCATCCGGATGCGGAACCCGACTGCGGAGGCAGGAATGCCGTAGCGAACATCGGCGAGGCCGATGGCCCGCAAGG
>JBOHYV010000381.1:0-2677 GCA_050738135.1 Rhodanobacteraceae bacterium
CTTCGCCGGGCGACGTCAGGCGCGTGCCCGGCGAATGATCCGGCCAAAGGCCGGCCACAGCAGAAAATGCGCAATCGCCGAAATCGCGACCCCGGCCAGTGCAACAAAGGTCGGCAACACCGTGCCGATGGCGAACACCATCCCGAGGGCGAAGCCGAACACGTACTCCGCCCGGTACGTGGGCAACACCAGCCCCGCGGCGAGCGCGGCGAAGAATATGTAGCCGGTGATTTGGCCGTGGCCCGTCGTGAAGCCGATCGACATCGCGATGCCTACAAGCAGTGCACCAAGCGCCGCAGCGAATGCCTTCTGGAGGGCCGTCGGTTCGATGGCCGCGCGACGTCCCGCGAACCATGCGGCGAGCCAACCCAGTACCGGAAAGACAATCAAGCCCCACCAGCTGGAAACCGCCGGCATGTTGCTGCGGTCCAGGAAATGATGGTTCAGTACGCCACCATGGGTGTACTCCCAGACCAGGATCGTCGCCACGAAAAGTTCAGCGAACGCGGGCACGCACCACTGCAGGCGGTCGATTATGCGCTGAGCCATGTTCTTGGCCTCCCTGCTCATTGGTCGGCAACGTCGATGCCTTTCTGCACGTTTTCGCGGCAATCCTCGATCTTCTCGCGAGTCAATGTTGCGTACGGCACGAACGCAGGCAAGTCGTCGGCAAGCTGCCGCTGGGTCGCCATGAGCGCGGGCAACCGGCCGCAGAGTTTCTCCGTGGCCTTGCGCACGCCTGCAAGCTTCCCGTCCATGATGTGGTCGATGTGGTCGCCGGATGCGCCGAACAGCGCCGCAAAGGCGATCGGTACGACCGCACGCCGGCCCGCTTCCACCCCCTGGTGGCCGATGGCGATTCCCTCCTGCGCAATCGATACGGACTGTGCGCGATAGGCGAGCACTTCAGCGTGCTGTTGCGGCGTGAGCGGCACCGGCTTGCCGGCGATCAGAAACCTGCCGCGCGGCGTGATTTCCGCCTGCGGAACGTTTTCCGCATGCGCATCCAGCGTCAGGTTCCCGGTGGCCAGGTTTCGCGATGCCGCATCAAGTTCGGTGTCGGCGGTGCGGAACGCGGTGCAGCCTGCGAGCAACGCGAGGCCGCACAACGGCATGGCGATCCGTGCCGGGCGTGACGAGATGTTCATGATCGGTCCTTTCGGAAGATCCAGGCTCGCAGGCGATGCGGCAGTGTGCGGTACCTGGAATGCACGAGTGGCTGCGGAAATGCAGTCACAGGATGACCACCTGGCGCCCCCCCGTGCTCGCGCCGCACTCCACTTCGCCACGAAACGCCGCATAGGATTTCAGGCTCGCCAAGGTGACCTGGACCTGCTTTTGCGTGGCAAGCACTTGTTGCAGGTCGCCGCAGAGCCGGGATGCGGTGACCGCGAGTTTGCCGAGTTCGTGCTGGTTGCCGAGATTTGCTGGGTCGGAACCGAACAGGGCCGCGAGAATGATGCCCGGAACGTCCTTGGCTACGCTGACGCCGTAGCTCTTGCTGACTGCCGCAAGGGACTGGTCTGCGGATTTGGCCTGGGCGTAGTAGTGCCTCAGCAGGTCACGCTGCGCCGCCGTGGTTGCAATTTTCCGGTTGCCGATGTGCAGGTCGCCTTCGACCGTGACATGGGCGACGGGGCGGCCCTTGGCGGTCATGACCAGGCCATGCTGATCAAATGCGATTGCCTGGTCGGAGGTGACGCGTGAATGTCCGATATTGGGGGAATTGCCGCTGCCGGCGCCTGCCCGAGCCATCACGGGCGCGGCCAATGCGAAACAGGCGCAAGCGAGCAGCGTGGTGCGGATGGATTTGTTCATTGCATTTGTCCTTCACTCGGTCGAGTGTTTCATCCGGTTCGAATGAACAATGGAGCGCGCCGTACCATTCGTGGCCGCCTTGTTGCCGATTCCGTCAATCGTCGTCGTCGTCGTGCAAGGCGCCCTCGCGGCAATCGCCGATGTCATCCTGGGTCATCGTGGCGTAGGGTTTGAACGCGGGTAGCGCAGTGGCAAGTTTTTGCTGGGCCGCCATCAGGCTCGGCAACTGGTCGCAAATCTTCGCGGCGGCTTGGCGAATGCCGGTCGCCTTGGCTTCGACCGCTCGCTGGATTTGTTGATCCGATTTGCCCGAGAACACGGCGGCGAGTGCGGCACCCGCCGCTTGCATGCCGATGGCGGCGCCTTGCTTGCCGACAGCGATGCCTTGCTCGCCGATGGCGATGATCTGCTGCCGGTACGCCAGTACCAGCTCACGTTGCGGTGCGGTCAACGGGACCGGCTTGCCGGCAATCAGAAAGTCGCCCTTGGGCGTGATCTCCGCCTTCGACAGGTTGTTGCGGTGGTCAGAGTCATGATTGGAAACCGTGATGTTCTGGGTGGTCAGCTTCTCGCGTGCCCGATCGAGCGCGTGATCGACTGCGCTCGTGACCAGCGAACCCGATGACGGCTGCGCGGTGCCGCCCGGTTGGCCGGCGCTGCATGCCGCGAGCGTCGATCCGAGTACCAGGACGGTTGCAAGGGTGGTCAACGTGTTCATGGATATGTCCTCGGTTGATTACGCTTCGTCGCGCCAGCGCCGGAACCAGATCGAGGCCGCGATCAGGACGATCCCGACGGCCGCACCGATCCACATCTCCGGTGTCGCGAAGACGTGGTACATCATTCCGTAGGTACCGAC
>JBOHYV010000382.1:0-2664 GCA_050738135.1 Rhodanobacteraceae bacterium
TCGTGGCCCAGTGCGGGTCGGCAATCTGGCGGGTATCCACGAGGCTTTCGTCGGAACCGTAATCGGTGCCGAGTGCGAAGCCCGACGTATTGAACACCTGGGTGCCGCGACGGAAAAACGGCCGGTTTTCGGGGTAGAAAATCGCGAAGCGCTGGTTCACAGTGGGCTTGAGCACATCGGGTGCGACCTGCGAAAAGTTGGGGTCGAGGGTCGCCGCCAGTTCGAGATCGGGTCGGATCGCCCAGCGTGCATCGAGACTACCGTGAAAGGCCGGGCTACCGTGTTTGAGTGGCGCTGACGGATCGGCGCGCTGATCGCTGCGTGAAATCGTCAACGACGGGATGATTTGGAAGTTTCGGCTCGGGGAAGCAATCGGCGTTGCCGTGCGGACCGGTTCGGCATCGCACAGCAGGCAATTGCTGTCGTAATTCAATTTCACCTGCGTGATCTGGCGGCGGACCTTGCGCGCCCAGTTGCGGAATAACAGGATGCGCCAGGTCTGCGGTTGGCTGCTGTGGGGCAGCTTGAGCGAGCTGAATGGAATTTCCATCACCACGATATAGCCATGAGGCGTGAGGTGCGCATGGCAATTCCAGATGGCATCGTAGGCTGAATATTCCTGGTTCTGCTGGCGAAACATGTCCATTTCGGTTCCGCCCGCGCTGCAGAAAAATTCATAGGCAAACTGGGTGTCGTTGAAGGGACTGAAGATGATCCCGACATACTCGTCGCCGTTGTCGAAGTCGTCGTGCTGCCGGTACTTGATGCGGATATTGGTAGGGTGAGGGTCGCGGGCGACGAAACGCAGCCACAGTGCCGTTTTCGTGTAACCGGCGAAAACTTCAGTTTGCACGGGAGCAGGCACGTTGTGGCCGGGCTGGATCTCGTTGTCAACCGCAAACCGCGCTGCATGCCGCCAGGTGGCCGCCGTCGGCTTGCCGTTCGCTCCGAGCCACGGGGCGAGCAGCGGGATCGTGGCGGGTGGCGCGGTCGTGGTGGTCGCCAGCACCGGTGCGCTTGCTGCAAACACCAGAACCAGGACGCAGACAACTTTTGCAGTCAATCCTCGCATCGTGGGCTTGTGGACGTTCATGGCGGGTTCTGGTGAGTTTGTTAACTAGTGCTGTAGCTCACCATAACACCAGGTCAATGGGCCCGGCACCTGCCATTGGTCACGGACCGGATTGGCTGGCTGCTTCCTGGGTCCCGTTTTCGCGGGAACGAGTTGCAGGTCAGTGATGCGTCGTGCGCACGCGGATGTCACCGCTCAGCGTGGTGACGGTGACCTGGCTGTTGCCGCCGTGGTTGAACTGCCACTCCATGCCCGGCCCGAATTCGCTCTTGCGACGCGGTTTCGGGCCGAAGTCCGTGCTGATGTCGCCACTGAAGCTGCTCACATCGAAGTCGGCCGCCGGGATCTGCGCCAACTGGAGCGTGACATCGCCGCTGGTTGAATGAACCTCGCAGTTGCCCTTCGCATCCAGGGTGCCGGTGAATTCGATGTCTCCGGAAACGGTGTCGAATTTTGCGCCCGTGACCGGATGGTCGGCTTGCACGTGGAGGTCGCCGCTCACGCTGTGCACATCCAGTTGCCCGCCGACGCCCGTGATCTGCACCCCGCCGTTGATGCTCTTCGCGCTGATCTGCGCCACAGGTGCCGAGCCGTCGACCACCACTTCGCCGCTCACGGATTGCGCGTGGAGGTTCGCAGACGTCGAGCGCACCTTGACGTCGCCACTGACGCTTTGAAGGTCGACCGGTCCGCTGAGGCCGGTGGCCGCGATATCCGCACTGACTGTGGTGACGTGCAAATGGCTCGCGGGCGGCAGCTCGATGACCAGGCGGCTGCCCTCGGCGTTGCCGTGACGCGGATAGACGACGCGGATGTCGACCCCGCCGTCGGCCTTGTCGACCGCGAGCCTTTTCACATCGGCGCCCAGCGTCCCGCCGATGTGAAGCTGGTTCCGGTTCCAGGTCGTGACCGTCACGCTTCCCGCGATGTTGGAAACGTGCACGACCCCGTTCGGAGTCGCGGCTACGGTCTTGTCGATGGGCGTGCCGGCGAGCGCAGGCAAGGCGGCGATGGCTAGCAACGAAATGGCAAGTGAACAAAGTTCGGGTTTCATGTTGCGACTCCGGTGGTGGTTTGCAGCTGGACGCGTTGCGCGGCATCGAGCAACGCTGCCTCGCTGCGATACATCTGATAAAGCAGTTGCTGCAGGCCCGGATTGTCGGGGTCCTGTTGCAATGCCCGCTGGATGTTGCCGAGAGAGTTTTCGATGATCGCGAGATTTTTGAGCAGTACTGCCTCGGTCTTCGGATTGAGCCGCGTGCTCCGGCGCACGCTGGCGGCGATCGCGATTGCGCGTGGAGTGCGGGGCATGACATCGAGCGCGGGCGGCCGCGAAACATTCGCCGCGACCGTCGGCTCGTTGATCGCGGGATGGCTGAAACGCATCGCCAGAATGATGACGCCGACAACGACAGCCAGTACAACCGCCGCCGCGGCCGGCCAGTAGCGCATCAACCGGCGGCGAGGGGCGATGCGTGCGTCGATTGCGGGCCACAGATCGTGTTGCGGCTGGATGTCACGCGGCAATCCGGCGAGCGCTTCGCGCAGTTTCTCGTCCAGCATGTCGTTCGGGTTTTCGGTGGTCATGTCAA
>JBOHYV010000383.1:0-2637 GCA_050738135.1 Rhodanobacteraceae bacterium
CGGGACTCGGGAGCCTAACAATCTGCTCGTCATTCAGGGGCCGCATCCAGCTTCATCCGGATGCGGAACCCGACTGCGGAGGCAGGAATGCCGTAGCGAACATCGGCGAGGCCGATGGCCCGCAAGGCGAGCCACATGGATGTGGCGAGTTTATCCAGATTTCATCTTCCGCGAACGCTGCGTTTCTGCCGCGGGCATTGTTTCCCGTCAGCGGCGGGCGCATCTTGGTGGAGTATCTGGTTTTGCGATCGTCCGTGATCGCGGCTTCCCGGATCGCGTCAGCAATCCGAAACGTCCACGCGGCGGCATACACCAGAGCGGCCATCCATGGCCTGACTTTTCACAACAGCTCGCCCAGGAGGTGTTCCGTGACTTCCCGTGTCATCACCCGCCGCGTGCGCGGCATCCCCACGTCCGACGGCGCCGGCGTCAAGCTGACCCGCGTGATCGGCCAACCCAAGCTCGATTCGCTGGACCCATTCCTGCTGCTGGACGAATTCGGCTCGGACGCGGCCAGCGATTACATCGCCGGTTTTCCCGACCACCCGCACCGTGGCTTCGAAACCGTCACCTACATGCTGGACGGACGCATGCGCCACCGCGACAACCACGGCAATTCAGGCCTACTGGAATCGGGCAGCGTGCAGTGGATGACTGCGGGCCGCGGCATCGTGCATTCGGAAATGCCCGAGCAGGAACACGGGCTGATGCGCGGCTTCCAGTTGTGGGTCAACCTCGCCGCGAAGGACAAGATGGCGCAACCGCGCTATCAGGACATCGCTCCGGACACGATTCCATCGGTCGAACCCGCGTCGGGCGTCACGGTGCGTGTGATCGCGGGCAAACTGTTCGGCGCCGAGGGACCCGTCAGCGGCATCGCAATCGAGCCGGTGTATCTCGACATCGCGCTGGAATCCGGCGCGAAGCTGTCGGTGCCGCTGTCGGAAAGCCACAGCGCATTCGCCTATGTGTTCGAAGGCGATGCCGTGCAGGTCGGCACCGAAACACTGGGTCTGCGCGAACTCGGCGTGTTGTCGAAAGGCGACACCGTCGATCTGGCGGTGGCCGACGATGCCAAACCCGCGCATGTGCTGCTGGTCGCTGGGCGCCCGCTCAATGAGCCGGTCGCGCGCTACGGCCCGTTCGTGATGAACACGCCCGAGCAGATCGTGCAGGCGATGCAGGATTATCAAGCCGGGAAATTTTAGGAGCCGGCGCCATCATGGATGCGCTGTCACCCCCTTCGGCACGAAGGGGGTCGCTGTGCCTGCTGCAGGCACAGCGGGGGATGCGGTCGTACGCATCAGGCGAGCTAACAGCCATCCCCTCTCGTGCTTCGCGCGCGTTCGCTTAGTCGCGCCATCCTTGGCGCTTGCCCTTTGGGCCGGCCAACGCCGTTCACGGCCGATCCAGTCGGCCTAGTCGCTCCACCCTTCGCGAGCGAAGGGGAAGCGGCGATCGTCGTACGCAAAAAAACCGGACGGCTTGCGCCGCCCGGTTGGAGTCGCGCTGGCGGAGGGAGGGGGATCTCTGCCGCGCGTACTTTTTTGGATTGACCGGAAACGGTATGGGGCCGGGCCGTCATCAACCAGGCCCATTCCTCCACAACCCTCCTCAAACCCTTGCGCTGCAGGGGTTTGCCGCCCCCTTTACTCAAGGGGGCAGCGGTCGTGCCGGATCACGCGAAGTCGAAACTTCGCACGTCCTCAGCGCGCCTTCTTGGCGGGCGCGGCGGCGACGTCGTTGGCCGCCTTGAGGTTGTTGCGGGTCAGCGTGCCGAACTGCTCGGCCGTCTTCTGCGCGACGGCGAGGATTTCCTGGCCGGTGGCATAGGCGGCTTCGACGCTGTCGCGCGCAAAATCCAGACCCTTGGGCCACAGCGTGGTCACGTCCTGGACTTCACGGACTTCCATCGAATCGGCAACGAACGCCAGGTTCGACTTCGCTTGCGATTCCAGTGCCATGACCTGCAGGTTCTGGATTTCGGAAATGCCCTTCAGTGCGGTGATCTGCGCCTTGTAGGCGTGCTCGGCGAACTGCTTGCCGAGGTCGAGTGACTGTTTCTGGAACTGGCTGTACATGTGTGTTCCCTCGTTGCGGGATGGGTTGGGGACTGGCAGCTACTCTAGCACCTCGCATTGTGCAGTGCAACATAAATTCATGTATTTCGTACGAATACTTTAAATATTGTTTAATATAAGTAATATACAATTAGAAATGAAGCTCGCTAAGATGCTGTCATGCAGCATGACCCGCCGGGCATCGGGACGAACGATGCTCGTGGCCGCACCCGGGAAGCAGCGGTCAGCCGCCGCGTGGCGGAGCGCTGGAAAACCTGTCCCGATCGGTGCATGCTGTGGAAGCATGATCGAGGGTTCAGCATGGGGTGGTTCGTCTTGAGCGATTGATGAGACACACGGGCTGGCGCTGAAAGGCGCCGGCCTTCCGGTGCTGTGCTTGTCCATCATCCATCACTTGTCTGCGGTCGTGCCGGTTTCCACGCATCAACAACAGCCTTGGGGGCGTCATGAACAAGCGTCTTTTGCCGGCAGCCATCATGGCGGGGCTTGCGTTCTCGCTGCCATTCACCCTTGCGGCATGCGGCGGGGGCGGAGGCGGCAATGGCATGGTGAAGAC
>JBOHYV010000384.1:0-2626 GCA_050738135.1 Rhodanobacteraceae bacterium
AGGGTGGCCGCGAGCCGATAGCCGACCATTGCCGGGTTGTCGCTCCGGCGGAAGTGGGGCGCCAGCAGCCGGAATGCTTCGTGTCCGTAGTAATCGTCGGCATTGACCACGGCGAACGGGCCATGCAGCAGCGGCGCGCAGCACCACAGCGCGTGCGCGGTCCCGAGCGGCTTGGTGCGATTGGCCGGAACCTTGCAGCCGGTCGGAACCCGGTCGAACGTCTGTTCCACGAAATGCAGATCTGCACCATTGCGCAGGTGCGGTGCCAGGCGCAGCTCGAGCGTCGCCCGCAGTTCCCCGCGAATCACCATCACGATCTGCCCGAAACCCGCCGCAAGCGCATCGTGGACGGCGTACTCCAGCAGCCACTCACCGGCGGGCCCGATTCCCGCGATTTGTTTGGCGTCGCCGTAGCGGCGACCGAGCCCTGCAGCGAGGATCACCAAGGCAGGGCTGCGCACGAAATCATTCATTCGAGTCGCCCGTGAATCCAGCGGGCGCCGGTGGGGAAGGGACCACCGCCTCGAAATCGGCGACGCAGGGATGATTGCCTGATTCCTGGCAACGCCCGGGCGGACGACATATCTGGATTGTCTGCATGCCGGTGCCTCGTGCCGCGTCGAGCTCGGCGCGGACATCCGACAGAAACACGATGGCTGGCGGTGCAAATCCGATTGTCTCGGCGATGCGCAGGTACGAGCCGCGCTCGCGCTTGCCGCCCACCTCGGTGTCGAACCAGCCGTCGAAGAGTGGCGCCAGATTGCCTGCCGTGGTGTGGGCGAAGAACAACTTCTGGGCAGCCACGGAGCCGGACGAATACACGTAGAGTCCGAGCCCCCGTGCTTTCCACCGGCGCAACCTTTCCGGAACCTCCGGATAGACGTGGGCGCGGTAATCGCCGGCGGCGTAGCCGGCTTCCCAGATCATGCCCTGCAACGCCTTCAATGGGGTGGCTTTGCGGTCCTCGTCGATCCAGCGCAGCAGCGTGTCGACCACGCGACGCGTCGTCGGGTCGACGATGCCTGCTTCGCGCGCGGTGGCGTCCAGCCAGCGCCGTACTGCCGGGTCGTCGCGATGTTCGTCCACGAAGTGCGATAAACGTGTGCGGGCGTACGGGAACAGCACATCCCTGACGAACGCGATGGAACTGGTGGTGCCTTCGATGTCGGTGAGGATGGCGCGAACACCGCTCGCCTGCGCGCCCATGCGATCAATTCTCGAGACGCGGGAAGCGCTCGGCGATGTCTTCGCCCGTAAAGTTGGCGACCCAGCCTTCGGAGTTGGTAAAAAGGCGAATCGCGACGAAGTGCGGGTTGGGTCCCATGTCGAACCAGTGGCGGGTGCCGTCGGGCACCCCGATGAGATCGCCCTTTTCGCACAACACGTCGTAGATGCGTTCGCCGATGTGCAGGGTGAACTGGCCCTGGCCGGCCACGAAGAACCGCACCTCGTCCTCGGAATGGGTGTGTTCGGACAGAAACTTCCGCCGCAGTGCATCCTTTTGCGGGTGGTCTGCCGTCAGCGAGATCACATCCACCGCCTTGTAGCCTTGTTCGTGCTGCAGACGTTCGATGTCGTCGTGGTACGCGGCAATCACCTCGGCCTGGGTTGCGCCCGGCGCGACAGGCTGGTTGGCTTGCCAGCGTTCGAAACGCACGCCGACTTCCGCGAGCGTACGCGCGATCAAGTCGTGGTCGAACTGCGCGGCCAGCGGGTGAGAGGGTTCGTGCTGGTCAAACACGCGCAGACGACTCATGGGGCGGCGCCTCCAAGGCGTTTCAGATCGAGCTCGCAGGCCAGCAGGAAATCCAGCGCTTCCAGGTGGCGCTTTGCCTCGTGCATGGTGCGTCCCCAAGTGTAAAGGCCGTGGCCGTCGATCAGGTAGCCATACAGCGGTTTGCCGGCATCCAGCCATGCATCGACCCGGCCTTCGATGTCTTGCATGCGCTGGGAATTGGGAAACACCGGCAGGTCCAGCTTGCTGTCATGCGTGGTGCAGCCGGTGATGGCTTTCTGCAACTCCCAGCCGTGCAGAGCGAGCACGCCCTGGCGGGCGAACAGCCGCGAAGCGACGGTCTGGGTGTGCGAATGGGTGTGCAGCACTGCGCCCGTGTCGGGCAGCCGCCGGTAGATTTGCAGGTGCAGGCCCGTTTCGGCGGACGGTCGCAGATCCGGATTTGCCGGGCGTCCGTCCATTCCCACCGCCATCACGTCGGCTGGCGCGAGCGCGCCCTTGTCCCGGCCGGAGATCGTGATGGCGATGTTTGCATCGTCCATCCGCATCGAAAAATTGCTGCTGGTTGCGGGCGTCCAGCCGCGCGCCGCCAGTTCGGTGCCCGTCCGCGCGATCTCCACGCCGCAATCGCGCAGACGCTCGGCGAGTTGTTGGGCAACAAACGACATGGGCATGCTTCGAATGTTCAGGCGGCTGAATGTAGCACGCGGGCGCATGCGAAAAACCATGCGATTTGTGCCCGGCGGGCGTACCATGCACGGGTGCCCTTGGTCGATCCATCGAGAGGAGTATTCAAATGACCGAAGAAACTGCATCGCCTCGCCGCCGCTTCCTGAGGTTTGCGGGTGCCGCCGCCGCGGCGTTGGTAGTGCTGGGATCGTTGCCACGCCG
>JBOHYV010000385.1:0-2613 GCA_050738135.1 Rhodanobacteraceae bacterium
TCCCTGGCGACTTTGTTGCCCGGGTCTTGCGCCAACGCGGCCTCGTAGTATTCCATCGCGCTGTGGCCGGCTGGTGCAACCACGCTGCGTGCAGCGTAGGCGGTACGGGCGGCCGCCAGAAGCGCGGATACGCCCGGGTTTGCCGGTGAGGGTTGTGTCGCATTTCCTGTTTGCTGCCCGACACGGGCGACGTTCAAGGAAGCGCGGGTCGCCTGCGGTGCGGATGCCGAAGGCGTCGCCAAGGCCGCCGTTGCCTGGTTCGGCCGCGCGCCGCAGCCCGCCAGCAATAACGCCATGCCGGTCACCGCCAGGGCGCCGCGGAACACTGCGGCGGTCCGGAATGGACTCGATTCAAGATGACTGGATGCGCGGATGTTCATGTCTGGTCCCATGTGCGAAGGTTTTGGTGAAGCCACGCCGGGTATCAGGCAGATAGCGTGCCAACCTGCCGGTACGCGCAACGCGTTGACAGACTTTGACAGTTCAGGTGTGCTCTCCCTCGCAAGCGGCCGAATTTGTTGCAGATTGTGAACGCGGCGCTTGGCACCAAGCCCGTGACAGCGCACACTGCGGCGCCATGAACGCCATGTTCCGCCCGGGGGCGTACGGCGGTCGACGAACCGGGGCCCCTCCATGCCTGCCCGCATTGCGGGGCGCCGTCGTGGGTGCGTCGTTGCTGGCGGCGATTTGGGCGGGGCCCGCAGCCGCGAGCGTGTTGTACCGCTGTGTCGGCCCGGATGGCCACACGGCTTATGTGAGCCACACGAGTGGCTACAGCCATTGCGTCAAACTGGGAGAGTGGCATGTGCCGGCCGCGCGCCCGGTGCAAGCGAGCCGCCGGACGCCGCCACCTCGCAGCGGCGTGCTGAAGGGCAAGCCACCCAGGCCGGTCAAGGCCAATCCAGCGGTGTTGAAAGTGATACCGCTTGGCGCCCCGGAATCGATCCGGGTGCAGAAGCTGGTTCGGCCACGGGTCTGGCAGCCGTTTCCGGTTGCGATTCTGGACACGCTGGGCGGAAAAGTGTTGCCGCACCTGCTGGGCATCGGGGAACCCGCGCCCGCGCCTGCGTCACCAACGCCCGCGAGTATTCCCGCGCCCCCGGCAACCACAGCGATTCCGCTGAAGCTGGACGCCGACGCACCGCAGCCGCCGCGCAAGGGCGCGGTGTATCGCGTGGTGCAGAAAAACGGCACGGTGATGTACACCAACATCGCCTCGCTCGCGCAGGGACATGGCGCGAAGATGATGTTCACGTACATCGTCGAATGCTATGCCTGTGATGTGCACTCGAAGGTCGACTGGAATACCGTTCCGCTGCACCTGGCCGATTACGGCACAGACATCCGCGCCGCGGTGAAGCTGACGGGCGTCAACGCCGCGTTGTTGCGCGCGGTGATCCACGCCGAATCGGGCTTCAATCCGCGTGCGCTTTCCTACAAGGGCGCGCAAGGCCTGATGCAGCTGATGCCGGACACGGCATTCGAGCTGGGCGTCGGCGACGCCTTCGATCCGGCGCAGAACATCTCGGGCGGTGCGCGTTATCTCGCGTTGCTGCTGCACGACTATCACGGCGACGTCAAACTCGCGGCGGCCGCCTACAACGCCGGCGCAGGCGCCGTCGCCCAGTACGGCGGGGTGCCGCCGTATGCCCAGACGCGGGTGTACGTGAAACGCGTCGCATTGCTGTACCAGCGCTACCGCAAGGCACTCGCCGACCACGCTTCCGCGGCGCTGGCGACCGCGAGCCACTCCGATTGAGACCGCGACGCCCTCGGGTTGGGCATCCTGGCGTAGGGCGGACATTGTCCGTCGTATTGCCGCTGATCGGCGGGCAATGCCCGCCCTACGGACTGATCACCGACTCAACGCTTCAGCGCCGGGGTGAGCGCCGGCGCGATGGCTTCGACGATTTGCGCGGCGAGTATATGGTTGGCGGCGACGATGTTGCCGGATTCCGGCAATCCGTCCCGGCCGGTCAGGTCGCAGTAGCGCCCGCCCGCCTCGCGCACCAGCAGGCAACCCGCAGCCATGTCCCAGATCTTGAGTCCGGTTTCGAAGTAGCCGTCCAGGCGTCCGGCCGCCGTCCACGCAAGGTCGAGCGCGGCCGAACCGGAGCGACGGATATCCTCGGCGCGCTTCAACACCTCGCGGGTCATGCCGAGCTGGGCATCGAGATGCCCGCGTTCGCGGTAAGGGAAACCTGTCGCCAACATCGCACCGTCCAGCGATTCGCGCTTGCTGACGCGGATCCGGCGATCATTGAGGAAGGCGCCATCGCCCTTGCTGGCAGTGAGGATTTCATTGCGAAGCGGATCCAGAATGACCGCGTGCACCGGTTCGCCGCGATCGAGTTGCGCGATCGATACTGCGAAATGGGGAATGCCGCGCAGGTAGTTGTGGGTACCATCGAGCGGGTCGACCGCCCACGTGAATCGTGCACCGCTCTTTCCGGACGCACCGGTTTCCTCGCCGAGAATCGCATGATTCGGATAGGCGCGCTTCAGTTCGCGCAGGATTTCAGCCTCGGCCTGGCGATCGACCTCCGACACGAAATCGAGGTGGTGCTTTTCGATCACGGTCACGCTGTCGAGGCGGTTCATGTAACGCAGGAT
>JBOHYV010000386.1:0-2612 GCA_050738135.1 Rhodanobacteraceae bacterium
GGCCACGGTGTTCACCGTATTCGGTGGGCGTGACGATTCAGTGCTGGCCGTCGTGTTTCTTTTGGGTGCGGGCTAGCCTTTGGGTGTGCCGGAGGAGTGCGGCGGGGGCTTGCGTTTGTGCGCGGAGGAGTGAGGCGCGGGCTTGCCTTTGGGTGCGCCGGAGGAGTGAGGCGGTGGCCGTGTGGCGGGACGACGGTTCGTGGGTCGCTTGCCGGGTTGCGCACGTTGCGGGGGTTTGCCGGATTGCATGTATTGTGGCGGCCTGACGGGCCGTGCGTAGTTCGCGGTCGGCCGTGGCACGGATCGCGACGGTGCGGCGTGGATGGGCCTCGGCCGGCTGTGGATCGGACGCGGCGGTGGGCGATGCGGCACGGGACGGCGATACCACGTCGCGCGCTGGCGATAGAACGGACGATTGCGGTAGTACGAGTTCCAGTAGTTGCTGATGACGAAGGTGACGATCGGAATGCCGATGCGCGCCCCGTATGACGGCAGCAGCACGGGCTGACCTTGATAGTCGTACTGGATGAAGTTGCCCGCGATCCAGCCGCGGTTGTCGTAGACGATCACGTCGCACCATTCCCAATCCGCGGTGCAACCCTGCACGGCAACGGGCGTGCCGGGGGCCAGGGTGGCCACGAGCGGATAGGTGTAATCCGGCCCGGCCCGCATGTTGACGTTGCCGGTGACGTAGCCATCGCTGGCGCTCGCGATCGCAGGAATGGCCATGCACAGCGCGGCCAAAAGGAACCCGATCAGTCGTTGCATGGTGACAACCTCCCTCGTTGGCGGAAGCCGCCTCGATCGGGCGGCCGGTACGACGGTTGTTTCGACGGCAGCGTGTGCCCGCATTCGGCCGCACGCAAGTGCCGCCGCTGCCAACGTTCACGGCGGATGCAGGAAGTCGTGGGGACGCCGGCACCTTGCGCGCCCGACCCACGGCCGGTCGCCCGGCGCGGGGCGTGGAACGTCATCGCGATGTGGGACCGCCGAGCTTGCGCTGGAGGAAATCCACCGTCGCGGTATCCGCCTTCAGCCAGGAAGCGTGGCGCAGAAAGCCGTGGATCTCGTTCGGGATCACCATGGCCTCGAACGGTACGTGGTGTTTGCGCAGGCGCGGCACGATGTCTTCCATCTGCAGGAAGTGCACGTTGTGGTCGTCGTCGCCCTGGATCAGCAGTACCGGTGATTTCCACTTCGCGATCGACGCGTCGGGCGAGGATTCCCACGCCACCTTGAGCGCTTGCTTGTAATCACCCTGCTCGTAACGTCCGTTGGGAGTGCCGCCGAACCACCAGCCGATCGCGCGCGACCAGTCGTACAGGCCATGCATCGCCACCCCGGCCTTGAAAATGTCGGAGTTGCGGGCCAGCGCCAGACCGGTGAGATAGCCGCCGTAGGAGCCGCCCCAGATACCGATGCGCGATGCATCGACGCCGGGGACGCGTTGCAGGAACTTCGCCCCTGCGACCACGTCCTGATATTCGGAGGCGCCGGCCGGCCCGGCGTGTGGCGGGTAGTGGAACGCGTAGCCGTGACCGATGCCCAGCCGGTAATCCACCGACAGCACGGTGAAACCGTGCGTGGCCAGGTACTGGTTCACCGCGTAGCTGTTGGTGTAGTAGTCCATGTAATGCCAGCCGAGCAGCATCTGCCGCGGGGGGCCGCCGTGCACGAAGATCACACCAGGCTGGTTGGCTCTCGCGTTTTTGCTGCGGAACAGTTGCCCGTGGATCAGCGTGCCGTCGGCGGCCTTGAACGAAACCGCCTTCGGGATCAGCAGTTGCGAGGTCGGGAAATCGGCCGGAATCAAACCGGCCTGCAACAGCCGCTGGCCGCTGCCGTCTGCGCGCATCACGGCGACCAGCGGCGGCTTTTGCGCGCCGGCATCGACATAGGCGACCGCGTTGTTGCCCGCGATCACGGGCGACCATTGCAAACCGGTGCCCGAGGTCAACGCGACTGGTTTGGCCGCATCGACCGGCACCCGGAACAGGTGCCGGCGGTCGTCATCGTTTTTGGTGCTGCCGGTGTTGGCGTTGTAGACGATCGAACGTCCGCCGCGCGATATCACCGCGTCTTCGACCATGAACTTGCCGGGCGTCAACAACAGCGGCTTTCCACCGCTCGCAGCCATTGAATACAGATGCGGCCAGCCGTCGAGATCGGCGAGGAATACGAGACGCGATCCGCTGTCGGCCCAGTGCAGGTTGGCGCCGCCTGCGGTTTCAGGATAGGAACCCACCAGCGTGTCGGGGCCTCGCCATACCGCGCGCCCCTCGCCGGTGTGCGCGTCGGCAACGATGATCGACCACGGCTCCGGCGTCTGCGTCAGGATCGGCTGCGGCGGACCGCCATTGCCGTGGCGTCGCGTGAAGGCGATGTGCGTGCCGTCCGGCGACCAGCGTGGCGAGCTGTCGATGCCGGTCGATGGCGACAAGTACAACAGCGGGCTATGGTCGTCGGTGAATATGCCGATGAAAGCATGATCTCCGCGGCGCGACACGAACGCGAGCCGTTTGCCGTTCGGCGACCATTGCAGGTCGCCGTCCTTGCCATGATCGAAGAACAGCCGCTTCGGCTTGGCCTTGCTGCCGGATTCGAGAGGCGCG